>JAZGJJ010000199.1 GCA_036482575.1 Thermodesulfobacteriota bacterium | reverse complement strand
CACTGAGGAAGATACAACACAGCCAACACAACCTCCTGCTGAAAGAAACTTGCTCACACTGGTTGTTACCCCAGAGGACCCTGGAAACAAGGGGGGAACAATTCTTCATTTGTCTCCAACTGTTCGTGCAAAGGCGAGCAATCATGAGACTTATCTAATTCATATCTCTGAGAAAGTTTTAAAAAAGGCGGGAGTTCCTATACCAAGTCGGCTTGCTGAGCCCTCCCCATTCGCAGAAACCATTGACGACAATTTGACAGCAATAAAATCCTTACGTGAAAAGGTCCACCGTATCTCTAAGCAACAGGTCGATGATGAGCGAATAAAGCGAAAAGGCTACAAAAAGTTTGAAAAACGGTTTTTGGAAGAGATTTCTCGCTTACCCAGGAAACTCGTAAATGAAGAGTTTGTACTAAGGGCTGGAGGTCCATCGGAAAAACCTGTTGAGGAGTTAAATAGAAAGGCAATCGTACAGGGTACTGAACAAAAAGTAACCAAAAAACGGCTAACGCGGTTTTTTCTGACGGAGGAACAACGTAAGCAGCTCGGAATCATCGACTCAGCACAGCCGGGACAGGAGGTCGAGTATCTCGAGCTACGTCGCATTTTGCAGAATCTACCATCACCAGGGGGTGACATCTCAGACTCAGATATTCCCACGACTCCTATGATGATCCAACAGGCAAACGTGCCCCTTGCATGCATAAAGAAAACTGATGAAGAACAGCTCTCTGACAAGCTGCTGCTGGGCATAGAATCGGGCACGTCAAGCGAAGATACTGAGTCTAGCAACGGGAACGGAGATGAGACAAGCGGAAACCTAACAGGAGCGAATGTTGCTGTTACCGCAGCTAGCGAAGAGGATATTCCCCGTTATGTGGCGGCATTGTTCAACGATCTCACATCACCGGAGCAAAGAATCCAGTTCGGGTTGCCAGTCAATGGAGATAATAGTGCCATACCGGCCCGTCCAGACCAGGATGATGTTGCCAAGAACATAGGTGCCCTCTCCCTCCGTACTGGCCCGGCGGACCAACCTGCGTTCTATGACTTTCACTCGCTCCAGATTGCCTTTGACCACGTCTGGGAAGAATTAATCAGCAACGAGATTACAGAGACTCTCGAGGCGTCTTATCAGCAAACAACAGACCTTGGTGGCAACCTTGATCCGGACGATGAGATACATCGGGAGGATAATTCAAATGGAGGAACGCAAAAATCCGCTTTCCAGGTATTACGTGATGAGGCCGCTGTTGTTGCAACAACGCTTGGTCATGGCGAAAACCCTTCCGTGATGTATAAGCGGAAAAATCCAATGGGTTCAAGGAGTGATTGGACTAACCTGGATTTGCCTGGAGAAGACATATATCCTCCTCCCCCAACTGATCCGGAGCCGGACGATGATGAAGGTGAAGATAATGGTGATAGCCCACTCGGAGGCATTGCTCCGCCGAAAAAAGATAGCGGTGGAAAATTTAAGGACACCACTCCAAGGGGCCTCCTTGGACGATTGAATGAACTTTTGAATACCGATTACGCTTTCACTACATTTGCCGCTAATCACAAAGAGCGCAGTGTCAATTTCGGCATTACAGTGACGTATCGCCAGAAGTGGGAGCCTGTTGCCTATCAGGCTGGCGAACTTGCCAAGACAATCACACTGGCGCCCAAGGAAACACGCAAGTTTACATCGAAAACAGTTGTGAAAAGGAAACGGTCCGAAAAAGAGGTAGAGAATGCCTCTCAGGTCAGAAAGGATGAATTCAATCAAACCTCTCGCGCAGAGGCGGAGATCATCCGCAAGGCAAATACCAAAACAAATTTTAACCTTTCTACAGACGGTACCTATAATTTAGGATTTGCCGAAGGCACAACTGAGACAGAGACCAGCCGTGATAGCGAAAAGGACTCGTCTGAAACCAAGAAGGATTTTAGGGAGGCAGTGAGCAAGGCGGCTCAGGAATTCAAGAATGAACGCAAGGTGGAAGTAAGCATTGAAGAATCAGAGGAGTTTGAGGAAACAGAGTCAGGTGAATTAACAAATCCTAATGATGAATTGGCAGTTACCTTCTTGTTCTATGAACTTCAGAGGCGCTACCGCATACATGAGGAGATTCACAGAATCATGCCGGTGGTCCTTGTCGCTCAGGAAGTTCCCAACCCCGGGCAAATCAACGATGCCTGGCTTATTGCGCATGACTGGGTACTAAACAGAGCACTCTTGGACGACTCCTTTCGTCAAACTCTTCGTTACCTGTCGGAGCAATATCGTGGCGATCTTCATACGTTAGGTCACCAAAGAGGAGTCTATCAGACCCATAAAGGCCTGGTAGATAAACTGCAAACCGATATTCTCGCTGCTGAAACGAAGGAAGATACCGCTTATAAACACTTGCAAGATGATATTGAGGCAAGGGCACGGGAAGTCAGGAATCAGGAAACAGACAGTTTTTGGTCAAACGTTGGAGAGTTTTTTGGGGGCGGAGCAGATGAGGCGCCTGAATCGGCCCGCGTTGTAGAAGAGGCATCGCGTGATGCGCACGAACGGGCAGTAGCTGAAGCCAAGGAGCTAACGATGCGGCTGCAGCGTGAGGTGACCGCACTTAACGCAGCCTCTGAGAAGTATGCGAAGCTCCTCACCAAGCTCAAGAGCTGGGAAGTAAAGATTGCGCGGCTCAGACTGCATATCAAGCAGAACATCCTCTACTATATGCAAGCCATCTGGGCCCATGAAGTGCCGGACCAGCGCTACTTTCGTCTGTTTCAGGTGAAGGTGCCGACATTCGTAGACAATGGTACAAAATACCAGGTAGTCGATGCAGACGCGTCTGACGGACAGGTCATTTTCAGCGTCGAAAATCCACAGTCTCCGGAAACTGCAAAAGGCGTCACATTCGAAATTTCGCCGAGTCTGGAGGCAAAGTTCGAGGGCGACCTGAAATCGTTGGTAGAGGTGGCGGACATCGACAAACTCCTTGGTTTCAAGGGTAACTATGCGATCTTCCCGCTCAAAGAGTCGAATCCGTTGACCGACGTCATGATGGACCCTTATGTTGATCAGGGGTTCAAGGAAGTACTTAACCTGGTGGACCCGGACCCGGACGGAAACATGTCGAGGCAGGACTTTGCAAAATATGTTGCCTGCCTTTATGCAACCCTTCCGGAGGGCGAATTCGAAGGGATAAAAGAGGCGTTAAAGGAGCAGTATAAGCGTATCCTACTGGCATCGAACCGTCTGGGAGAGGAGATTGTTGTCCCCACGGGCTCATTGTTTATAGAGGCACTGCCAGCAACACATCCGTTGCTGGAAGATTTCAAGCTGGTCCACCGCGCCATTGATGTGAAGAAGGTGCAGGCTGAAGTGAGGGACGCGGAGCTGGAGAACCTGCGAACTGCCGCCAGACTCTTGAGTGAGAATTACGAGGACCCGGATATCGAGAAGAAGATCGTTATCGAGGGTGATAGTCAGAACGTGACCGTGCCGACGGATGATGAGTAGGTGATTGATGCATGTTGGAGTCAGACTCTTAAGTGTGAAAAGATAACTCTGGGGGAGCCTGATATTAAAAAGAAAATTGTCATTGAGGACGATATGCGTGCTATCGTGTCGTCTAACGAAAGCTGAAGAATTCGACTATGCTAAATGATGACGAGCGTGGTATACGCAACCGTATGCTCGGAACCCCGCAAGTTCGTGCCCTTGCAGTTAATAAAGACCTGATTATTATTGGTAATGGTCAGGAATCGTTACGTGCTGGAGTTCGCCATAGGAGCAATAAATACTTCAATGCAGCTGCGCAAAATACTTTCCGTCATTTTACGAAGAAAAGGGGTGATGCTAAGCTTAAGCATGTCAAAAGTTCTAAGGAGATGACAAGTCTTATTAAAGGTAAATCGTGGGATGTTGTGCTGTACTTCGGACATGGTGTAGTAAATAGACCTGAATTGGATCCAGGCTTTGGTGCTAAGAAACCAACCCTAAAGCTAAATGAATTTGCGGCTGCTCTCAAACAAGCAAACGTTAAGCAAGTATATTTACTTGGATGTCAGTCAGGTTATACTGGACTCGCACGGGCTCTTTCGAAAGCCCTCCCTTCAGTCTCTGTCTATGGAACCTTCAGTGATCTTGATGTCAAATGGATACAGCATGGGAAAGCTGGGCAGATACAAGAAAACAAATTTATAATCACAGAGAAGCTCATCGAGTACCGCAATGGCTTTCAGATGAAAAATGGTAAGAAAGCCGCAAGGCGCAATGCTGAAATAAATGATCCGATTGTCCCCCATGGTGATCCGTTGGGCCAAGATACTGTCCCTCAGTGAATATTGAACGTAAAGAATTGGAGAGTATATGTGACTATAAGCCTTATAAGAGGACATGAAACATGACATGTGCGTAAAAATATATAAAATAATTTAATTGGATTTATATTTCATCCTTAATTTCTAGGAGAAACATCTTGCCGGAATTCACTCACGCGGGCGGAATTGTGGTGCGTTACGATGGGCAGCCACAATATCTCATTGTAACCGCCAAGTATAACCCTGACCACTGGGTACTTCCAAAAGGTCATATTGAGCCGGGCGAATCTCTCGAAGATAACCCCTTTGGGGGACGCGTATTACGACCCCGCGGTGGGGCGCTTTATAAGTAAGGATCTGAAAAAAACTTGACAAACGAAAAACTTCATGCTTTAATAAATGCAAATATAAAGACCGGGCACGGACCACGGACCAACGAAAGTTGGGGCTTGTGATCGAAAGATCCAAAAGCTGCTATCTCTGAAAAAGAGGTGGTGGCTTTTTTAGTTTGAGGAGTGTGATGGAGACAGTCAGGAAAGGTCTTAAAAGACAATGTCCTCATTGTCAGAGCAACAAGTGGGAGTTTGTCGAGGCTGTCCCAATAGCCCCTGAAGAGTTGGAGAAGTACTTGCTTGTAAAATATAGATGCCTGAAATGTGATAAGGCATTCCTTGTCGAGGAGGGCGCAAAAAGCAAGTATGTTAAGTCTGCCGGGAAATGCTTTAATTGTGGAAGCGGCAACGTCGAGAAGATCTCAAGGGAAGGAGCAGACTTAGAATTGTTCATGTGCAAACAGTGCCATGCCTATATGGGTATAGAGCAACAAGGTTAACACCACAATAGAATAATACGGGGCACGCACCGCCGACAGTAGCTTTAGCTACTGCGCCTGTTTAGTCTTGGACTAACAAGGGCTATCCTCAGCACGCAATTCGCTGGGGGTAGCCCTTTTTTTATTGCCCGAGATTTTACGGTAGTTCTTAAGTGAAAGGGACAAGGGGGAGAAAATGGACATATTGATTCTATCGAGAGATTTCCTTATCAACCTTATCTACAGCCTCCCGGCAGGCCTGACCTCCTATATCCTGAGGGTGGGATTTCTGCTTGCCATGAGCAGTACCGTGCTATTTGCCGCATGGATGTATCTGCCCTGGCGCACAGTCCTCACCCAGGTCTGCATAGCCGTGACAACAATAACGTTTTCCCTGTATACGCCGGTGGAGCGTTGTCGAGAGGTAGGAAAAGAATTTCTGACATTCGCTGTTCTAATTGCAATCTGCTGCATGGTCTTTCTTCCGGGCAAGCTCTCGTTTTGCCTGACACCGAGGCTGGGCGACCAGCTAAGGCTCAAGAGAATTATCGTATATGCGATATGGGCGGGCCTCATACTACAAATCATAACAGGCAGGTAAAACCATGAAGAAGATAAAAATTCTCAGAACCAGGAATCTAAAGCCCGATGCTCTGGCCATCTCTAAGGCTGAGAACCAGGATGGTCCTGACATGGTGGAACCCGGCCAGAGTATCAGCGAAGAGAGCGTGAAGGTGAGGCCAACAAGGATAAGCCTTGACGGGTTTGCTTCGTGGGTAAGGAAGATCCGCCCGACGAGCGATGGTATGGAATCAGAGGTGGAAAAGCCCCTGCTAATAGCAAAGTCCGGACACAGGGTTAAGGAGAATGAAATCAAAGGACAGTGCGATATCTGCGGGGGGTATGACTCCTATATTTTCAACTGTTATGTCTATGGCTGTAAAAAGTCTCTCTGCCTGAAGCACGTATACTTTTTTGAGTATGGCGAGAAAAAGATACCTTACTGTCTGGAGCACTACAACCGGGCAGTTGACGAGTTCGATACCTGGCAGGAACGCGAAAGCAGGAGGAGATAAGGGTGGCTAATAACTTCGAAAAGTTCGCTCATCCATATGACCTGGATAAGTCGAAGATTGATTTAAGGAGCTATGCGCTTAAGGCCTCTGACTATATTAGGGCTCTCAGCGAGGAAGCAGGTGCAGAGCAAGACAGGTTTGTGCAGAACTCCATATCAATAGTCAGGGCGTTTAGCCAAGACCATTCGCTTATTGACAGGCAGGTGAGGATGATCGAGCAGAGACTCTGGAAGAGGATTGAGCAGAGAAGGAGGTGCAACAATAGTCTTCCTAACGAGGTTTTCAATGGCGGCGTTATAAATATCGGGAAAGTGGTTGGCTCAAACATTGATGCGAGGTTAAAGATCGAGCACTTCAGCGGGAATATGACCATCTACGGGACGTACGGGATGGGCAAGACAAATCTGAATCTGACTATTATCCCGCAGTTGACCACACAGGGCATGCACGTGGATATTTTCGATATGGCAATTGACTTCAGGGACCTCCTGCAGGTTCCGGGGTGTGAAGGCGGGCTTGTACTAAACCACGATAATGACAGGTTCAACCCTCTTGAGCCCATAGGTTCTCCTGAGGACCACCTTCAGTTCCTCTGGGAGATAACTCAGCAGGACTTCAGCATCAGGGATGAGACCAAGGAGATGCTCTTTAATTACAGCAATGAGCTGTATGAAAAGCTCGACGTCTATAACGGTGGTGCGCCGCCTTCGCTCAATGATTTAAAGGAATTCATTCTGGGGAAAATGGGCAAATCTTCGACAACTGCTGCAGACAAAAAGAAGATCCAGACAGCCCTAAGGAAGATAGATTATATACGCAGCTCTTTTAAGGGCATGGCCGATTGCAGGAAGGGTTACTCATTGGAGCTTCTCGATAAATTCAGTTTCGTCTCTTATGAGGTAGGCAACCTGAGCGAAGATAAACGGTCCTGGTACATGAAGTTCAAAGCAAGACAATACCAATACAAAGGACTGAGCAGCAAAGAAAGACATAAAACCAAAAGGATTATCGTCGTCGATGAAGCCAAGGGTATATTCGGGAAGTCCCGGATAGGCATGGGCACCAACTTCATCAAGGATATGTTCACAAAAAGCCGCTCTATCGGGTGCTCATGGATTATTAGCGACCAGTTTGCGACTGAGCTTGCTGATTTTACCAGGGCCGCAAGCTGCCTGATAAGTTTTCAGCATACAGTCCCCAGGGACATACGGGAGATATCCGTGGCAATGGGCTGCACCGAAGAAGAGAGGAGGACAATACCTCGGCTGGGAAGGTACAAGGCGCTCCAGAAGATAGCCGAGTATCCATCTCCGTATCAGATAGCGACGTATAAGTCCGGGGTGGAAAGACACATTGGCGATGCAGAGCTTGAGAGGTTAATGAAGGAGAAAATTGCCGGGCTCAATTCACAGTCCGCAGGCAAGCGGGAAAGTAAGAAAGTTAGGCTCATCACCAAAAGAAAATTTGAAGAAGATAATGCGAAGGTAATTGCAAGAAAAATAACAAAAGTCAATGCCTCAGAGGACACCAACCCTCTCGAAGATATTGAGAGGTTCCTGAAGTATATAAATGCCAATCCCGGAACCAAGCTAACCTCTATTTATAAGGCGCTCGGACTTTCCGGCAGAAAGGGCGGCATTTTAAAGAACAAGGCAGTGGACAACGAGCTGGCCGTAGAAGAAGTCAAGCATGCGGGCAGGAAGGGCAGGCCCACCAAGGAGCTGAAGCTGACGGAAAAAGGCATGGAGTACCTGCATGAGAAGTAACGCCCACAACAAATTGCAGGACATTATAAAAGAGCGTTACCAGGCAGCGGGCTGGATAGCGATAAAGGAGCACTATATTAACGGCAAGAAGATAGACGTGCTGGCCCAGAACATAGAGACTAAATACACCATAGCCAACGAGGTGCAGTTAGCCCTCAAGCATTATAAGGAAAACATATTGCTTGACCTTGAGGTCGGCTGTGACGAGGTTCGGATCATCTCGATCAGCAAGAAAGTGTCCGAGCAGATAGAGAATAAGGCGCTCAGGGAACTGGACGAAGAGCTGTTAAAGAAGGTGCGGTTTCTAACCATAGAGGAATTTATTCCGAATTCAGACAATAACAAATAATACAGAATAAGGCGGAAATAAAGCGGAATAAAAGACGGAACAAAAAACCGGAAAAAAAGGAGGAGAAAAATGGAAAAGCAAATATCTATAGTAGTGGCGGCAAGTGGCGAAATAAAGGATATCGCATTAACTGAAGGCGCAACCGTGAGAGATGTCTTGAACGAGGCCAACCTGCAGGGCTACCAGCTCTCCAGGAAGGGCGGTGAGGTCCTTGACCCCAATACCGACATATACTCCGAGGCCATGGACTCTGAGAAGCTATATGCCACGCCCGAGGACGTGTCTGTAGGAGAGGAGGCGGGGGCATCGCCCCCTGCCCTCTCAACCGATTTAGAAACAATTAAAAGAAAAGTGCGTGGTTTTCTGAGCAGGTGGTGGGACAGCAAATATCCCCGATCTCATACCCAGGGCGTGCCCTTCAGACCGAGGAGGCTCAAAAAAAAAGAGTTCGGGTTGTAGGTTCCAGACCACTTAAGCTTGTCGGCAAGTTGTCGGACATAAGGCCGAAAAACAAAAGGCTCGCGATCATAGGTTCGGACAAGGAGTGCCCTTATTGGAAGGAAAGCGGCTGGAAGGAATCGGTGGATGCATACAGGGGTCATTTCATTACTGATTACGGAAGGTGGAGAGGCGTCATTCATAAGAGTTTCTTCGGCAATTACGCCTTCTATATTTTCGACCCTCCGGAGGCGCTAAGAAATAGTGATCATTGGCCGTGTTTTACGAATAAAGGGAAGGGCAAATACTCGATTCATTTCAGCAAAAAGCCGGACGATATAAGCTCCGGGATAATGATCGTGGAGCAGTTAATATCAGAATCCTTCAACAAAGAAAGGAGTCGGGGAAATGAGGCTATTGGATTTTATACGGCATAGGCGGCTGGTTAAGTCGTGCAAGAGAAAGATTCTCGAAGAGACCAGTGTGATTATTAAGGAGCTGGAATGCCTGGCCAGGGAAAAACCAAAAAATGCAATAAAAGCACTGCAGAAACACCAACTCATGATGGCGGGGATCAGAGAGCGTATATCCGACTATTTTGCCTGGATCCATAATGACAAAAAGAACCCAAGCTACACGGTAAGCTCTCTGTTTTTACTGGAAAGCTTCAAGCTGTTAAACCGGCGAGAGGTCGAATCCCTGCACTTTGTTACCGGGCCGGAGATTGAAGGGACAAAGGTTCTTGACAAGATAGTGGACTTCAGGCTTGAGAAACAGAGCGTGGTTTATGCAAAAGCCGACGCCGAGGCAATCAGGGAGGCCTTGATTTATTTAAGCGAGCACGGCTTTAAGCTCTGGGGGTGCTTTCATATCCACCCGGGGGCCGGTCCTTCTTCGATATTCCCGTCCGGCACCGATAAGACACTGGACAGGTTGCTCAATAAAGGTGGCTATGATTGTGTCGGGGCCATCTTCAGCAGGGACGGCTATGTGAGGTTCTTTTCTTCGAAAAAATTTGAAGTCAATATCTATGGAAATGGAGTGGAGAAGGTCGATGAAAAATTATACCGCCTCATTGAAGTCCACTAAGTTCTTAACAAGGAAAGTGCTGTCATCTGACCCGTCTGAAAGCGTTACAGACAGACAGGAACGGGTGCAGGGCTTTGATCAGTCGATTATGGAGAGGCTTAGGGTTACCCAGGTCGGTGCAGGCGGCCTCGGTGGAGAGATAGCCCAGGGGCTTGTCAGGAAAGGGGCAGCCCTTATAAAAGTATTCGATGGTGATACTGTCGAGCTGTCAAACCTGTCCAGACAGTTTTTTTATGAGGAAGACCTTTACAAGAATAAGGCCATATCTTTAGCAAGGAACTTGGTTAAAGAAGGGGTACGCGGCAGTCTAATTATGCCATATCCTCTTATGATACAGAAGGCAATCGAAGACCGGATCGATATGGGCTGCGATGTTGTAATATGCGCCCCTGATAATGACGAAACAAGGGTCTTTATATCAAGATATTTCTACGACAAAGCGCCTGTAATTTTTACCGGCCTGGACCAGAATGCAAATACTGGATATGTCTTTATTCAGGAGCCGGGAAAGGCATGCATCGGGTGTGCCTTGCCAAATGCTGTTGGCAACAGGAGGGAGCCCTGCCCCAATACTCCGGCAGTAATTGACCTGGTAAAGATTATTTCCGGGTTTGTTTTGTTTTCTGTTGACTCGACGATAATGAGAAGAAAGAGGAACTGGAACTACAGACAACTATTCCTCGGAGGTTTTGTGCCGGAGATACTGAAAAGCGTTGACAGGAAAGAGGGTTGCTCTCTTTGTGGCGGATTTTAAGCCAACAGCAAGCAGCCAGTGGCTTGAGTAGATAATTATTTAAATTGCCATCTCTATAATAGCCTATGGAAAGACAGATTAATCTCGGCAAGATTTCTGAGGATTTGGAGTTTTTGAAAAAGCAGGTTGGCGAGATAAAGGAGCACATAGTCGACACAGTTTTGACAGAGGATGATCTTGAAGCACTCAGAGAAGCTGAAAGCGATCTGAGGAAAGGAAAGACTGTGGAGTTGGTTTAAGTGTACAGGGTGTTGAAGTCTCAAAAGGTAGAAAGGTTTCTAGGTAAGCTTGATGGTCACATTAAGACAAGAATAGAGGAAAGATTGAAAAGGCTTGGCAAAGACCCTGTTCCGACAGATGCAAAGTTTATTGGCAGAGACAACGAGGGCAATAAAATTTTCAGATATAGAGCGGGAGGATATAGGATTTTATACAAGGTAAAGATAAAGGAAAAGATTGTTCTTATAGCAAAGATAGGCAAGAGGCCGAATGTTTATGCCAAATTCTAATTCTTGAGAAAGGCCATGAAGCTAATAACAGTAAAAGACCTTTCAGATTCTACTGGCATTAAGAAGTCCACGGTGTACCTGTGGGCTTCAAAAGGCATTATCCCACACTACAAGGTCGGTAGGCTTGTGCGTTTCAAGACAGAAGAGATCGAGGCGTGGCTTGAGAGGTTCAGAAAAGAGGCCGTCGCTCCCGAGAAAAAGGCCAAAAAACACCTGAGAATCACGACCGGCAGCGACGTTGAAAACATCGTGAGAAAAGCCATTGATGATGCCAAAGGACTTAAGGTATAATCTCCCTCAAAGGGGAAGCCAGACCAAAATCTTGCCGGAAAGGAGTTGATTAATGGCGCTCTATAAGAGAGGCAAGGTCTGGTGGATGAGTTTCATCTGCAAGGGTAGACAGGTAAGGAGGTCTACCGAGACAACGAACAAGAAGTTGGCGGAGAAGATTTACGCGAAGTGCGTAACTCAGGTTGCAGAAGGCAAGTGGTTTGATATAGACGAGGGACGCCGGAGAACCTTTGAGGAGCTAAGCGCCAAGTACGAAGCTCAAGAGTTTAAAGAACTCAAGAGCTGGCAGACGGTGCAGAGCTACCTTAAACAACTCAAGGATTTTTTCGGCCCCTACCCCCTCTCTGATATCACCCCTGCCTTGATAGACGAGTTCAAGCAGATGAGGAAGGGTAAAGGTGTAAAGCCTGCAACCATTAACCGCCAGCTCAACATCCTGAAACGGATGTTCAATCTGGCCAAAAAGCGTTGGATGTGGATCAGGGAGGTTCCTCCTATTGAGATGGAGCCCAAGGCTGACAGAAAAAGGGTGCGGCACTTATCCTTTGAGGAGTATCACAAGCTCATTGATAATTGCCCCGGCTGTTTGAGACACATTGTCACAGTAGCCGCATGGACAGGACTAAGGTTGGGCAATGTTGTCAACCTTAAAAGAAAGCAGGTTAATCTCTCTTCCAGAACCATCACTCTGGACGGAACAGAAACCAAGAACGGAGAGAACCTGACAATACCTGTCGCTGAGCCTGCCTTCACTGCCCTGAAAGATGCAATGAAGGTAACCCATCTCAAGAGCCCTTATGTCTTCTGCAAGGAGGACGGATTACCCTTGTGCAAGAGGGTTGTCCAGAGAGGGTTCAAGGAGGCCTTGGAAAGGGCCGGGATCGAGGACTTCAGGTTTCATGACTTGAGACACTGCTTTGCGTCATGGAACCGGCAGGCAGGGGTTGACATAGACACCCTTGCGGACCTCATGGGTCACAAGGATACGAGGATGACTCGGAGGTACGCCCATATCACAACCGACCATCTTGCCGACGCTGTTGGACTGTTGGAGAAGAGTTATCACAATTCTATCACAATCCAACAATCAAAGGGTTAGCCAAAAACGGCTAACCCCTTGATTAAGCTGGCGTCCCCACGGGGATTTGAACCCCGGTCGCCGCCGTGAAAGGGCGGTGTCCTTGGCCAGGCTAGACGATGGGGACATATATTCTGGTGAGCCGCCGGGGACTCGAACCCCGTACCACCTGCTTAAAAGGCAGATGCTCTACCAGATGAGCTAGCGGCTCACGCACATAAACCCAAAAAAAATAGCCCTACAACCTATGAAACTTACCATAATCGCCCGGCCGTTGTCAAACGCAAAAACCAACGACTTGACACCAACAGGCCTTATATGGTTAACTTTTCCGGCGTAAAACCGGGGTGGAAGGCCATATGGCCGGGGGAGCTTTACCCGCAGGGACGGGGGAATAATTTTCACCCCTCCCCCCTCTTCCCCTTTTTTCCCAGAAAACACTGGAGATTCTTAACGAATGGACTGGTACCGGAAAAGCGCCTCACAAACTCTCGAAGAGCTCGACACCTCGGCCAAAGATGGGCTGAGCTCGGCCGAGGTAAAGGCACGCCTCGACAAGTACGGCCCTAACGCGCTCGCCGCAGCCGAGAAAGAGTCCCGGTTCGTAAAGTTCCTCCAGCAGTTCACCCAGTTCATAATCCTCGTCCTTATAGGCGCGGCCGTCATAGCCGGGCTCCTCGGCGAGTGGGTCGATTCCATCGCCATAATGGCGATCGTCGTGATGAATGGCATAATCGGCTTCACGCAGGAAGAAAAAGCCGAGCGGGTCTTGGAGGCGTTAAAGAGGATGGCGGCCCCCAGGGCCACGGTCATCCG
Organism: Thermodesulfobacteriota bacterium; assembly: GCA_036482575.1. Lineage (NCBI taxonomy): Bacteria > Pseudomonadati > Thermodesulfobacteriota > Thermodesulfobacteriota bacterium. The sequence continues at coordinate 18,461 of JAZGJJ010000199.1, read as the reverse complement.
CGACGGCGAGCACCACTCGATCGACGCGGCCGATCTCGTACCCGGGGACATAGCGATCCTCGACGCCGGGGACAACATCCCGGCGGACTGCCGGGTAATAGACTCGAAACTCATGCGTGTCGAGGAGGCCGCCCTCACCGGAGAGTCCCACCCCGTGGATAAGGACACTCAGGCCATCGAGGGCACCCTCCCCCTCGGCGACAGGATAAACACCGTCTACTCGGGCACCACCGTGGTCTACGGCAGGGGCACGGCGGTCGTTACGGCCACCGGCATGACCACCGAGATGGGCAAGATAGCGAAGATGCTCCAGGAGGTAAAGACCGAGCCCACCCCGCTTCAGAAAAAACTCGACGAGTTCGGAAAGTACCTCGTCTACGCGGCCGGGGCCGTTTGCGGCCTCATATTCCTCCTCGGGCTGCTCCGCGGGGACGACCTGCTCGAACTGTTCCTGACGGCCGTGAGTCTCGCCGTGGCCGCCATACCGGAGGGGCTTCCCGCCGTCGTTACTATCGTACTCGCCCTCGGCGTACAGCGCATGGTAAAGCGCCACGCCCTTATAAGGAAGCTCCCCTCGGTCGAAACGCTCGGGGCCGCGACCATCATCGCATCGGATAAAACGGGCACCCTCACCCAGAACCAGATGACCGTCAAGAAGATGTACCTCTCGAGCGGCAAGGTCGTGGACGTCTCGGGCTCGGGCTACGAGCCGACGGGCGGCTTCTTCGTCGAGTCAAGCGAGCTCGACCCGGCCGGTGACGCCCCCCTCGGCCTTGCGCTCAAGGCCGGGCTCCTCTGCAACAGCGCGAACCTTAAAAAGGCCGACGACGGATGGCAGGTCATAGGAGACCCCACCGAAGGAGCCCTCATAACGCTCGCCATGAAAGGCGGGCTCGACCGGAAAACGCTCGAAGAGGAACTGAAACTCACCGGAGAGATCCCGTTCGACGCCGAGCGGAAGATGATGACGACCGTCTACGAGAAGGACGGCCGCTCCACGGTATTCGTAAAGGGCGCGCCCGAGAAGATCCTCCCGCTCTGTACGGAGATATTCGACAGCGGCTCCACCCGCCCCATGGAAGAGGCGGACAGGGGGAAGATCTCCGGGACCAACGAGGAGTTCGCGCGTACGGCTTTGAGGGTGCTCGCGCTCGCATACAGGGAGTCTCCCCAGACAGACGGCGCGCTCGACGTGCACAAGCCCCAAACGGTCGAAAACAACCTCGTCTTCGTCGGTCTTGTCGGCATGATAGACCCCCCGAGGGAAGAGGTCTTCGTATCGGTCGAGAAGGCCAAGGCCGCCGGTATAACCCCGATTATGATAACCGGCGACCACAAGCTCACGGCCATTGCCATAGCGCGAGAGATAGACGCCTTCGGAGACGACGACATGGCGCTAACCGGCACCGAGCTCGACGCCATGAGCGAAGAGGAGTTCGAGAGGCTGCTCCCGAGGATAAAGGTCTACGCGCGGGTCAACCCCGAGCACAAGCTCCAGGTGGTCCGGGCGTGGAGGAACAGGGGGGAGACCATCGCCATGACGGGCGACGGCGTGAACGACGCCCCGGCCCTTAAGGAGGCCGACATAGGGGTGGCCATGGGCATAACCGGCACCGACGTAACTAAAGAGGCCGCCGACATGGTCCTCACGGACGACAACTTCTCCTCCATAGTGTCGGCCGTCGAAGAGGGCCGCGGCATATTCGACAACATAAGGAAGGTCATTCACTTCCTGCTCTCGTGCAACATAGGCGAGATAATAACGCTCCTGGTGGCTTCACTTACCGGAATGCCTCTGCCGCTCCTCCCTGTCCAGATACTATGGATGAACCTCGTAACCGACGGCCTGCCCGCGCTCGGGCTCGCCATGGAGCCCGTGGACCCGGGAGTTATGGACAAGAAGCCCAGGAAGAAGGACGAGGGGATCATCACGCCGAGCCTTCTCCGGGTAATGACCATTCAGGGCACCTTCATGGCCGTCTGTACGCTCGTGGTTTACGCGCTTGAGCTATACTGGTTCGACGGCGGTCTCGAAAGGGCAAGGACCCTGGCCTTTATGGTGCTCGTCTACTGCCAGATGTTCCACGTCTTCAACTGCAGGAGCGAGCGGGAGTCGGTATTCGCCATGGGCTTCTTCTCGAACAGGCTCCTGAACCTCTCCGTTGCCGTCATAATGTTCTCCCAGATACTCTTGGTCTACGTCCCGGTGCTCCAGCCCATCTTCAAGGTGGTGGCCTTAAGGCCATCGGACTGGCTTATAATCTTTGTCGCCGCCGTGCAGCCGCTTATCTGGATGGAGGCGATAAAGATGATGCAGAGGGACAAGAAGCCGGGAGTATAGTGCCCCCTTGCATGCGGTGGAAAGTATGCTATCATTACCGGGTGGCGTTAAGCCGCCACGCTGCCACGACCTTTAACGCCAACTGAACGGAGGGCTCTCCCCATGCGAGTTCTGAAGTGGATAGCGGCCATAGGCGCGGTCCTTATGGTGGTACTGGCCGTCGCGGTCTTCGTCGTACTCTCCAGGTACGATTTTAACTCCTTAAAGCCCCAGATAGCCGAAGCCGCCAGGGAGGCCACCGGCCGCGAGCTTACCATAAGCGGCGACATAAACCTCGAGATAGGCCTCACCCCGACGCTCGTCGTCGAGGGCGTCAGCTTCCAGAACGCCCCGTGGGGGTCGAGGCCGACCATGGCCACGATAAAGCGCTTCGAAGTCAAGGTGGCGCTCGTGCCGCTCCTCGGCGGCAACGTCGACGTCAAGCGGCTCGTCCTCGTGGAGCCCGACATCCTGCTCGAAACCAAACGTTCCGGCAAGTCCAACCTGGAGTTCGATACCCCGAAAGAGACGGCCCCGGCTGAAAAGGCTACGCCTGAAAAGGCCGCGGCCGCGGAAAGTGAAGGAAGCGGAAAGCTCCCGGCCCTATCCTTAGACGACGTCCGTATAGAAAGAGGACGGCTCACCTATAAGGACGGCCGCTCCGGGGAGACGACCGTCATAACGATAGACAGCCTCACGGCCAGCGCCGACTCCATCTCAAGCCCGATCGAGCTTGCTCTAAAGGGCGCTTACAATGAAAAGCCCTTCGAGGCCAAGGGCACCATCGGGCCGCTGACGGCCCTTGCCGACCCGGAGACGGACTGGCCCTTGAAGATCGACGCTCGGGCCTTCGGTACGGAGATAGCGCTCGACGGCACGGTCAGGGACCCGCTTAACCAGAGCGGCGTAGCCATGGACTTCAGCGTAAAGGCCGGAGATATAAAAACCCTCGAACCCCTTATTGGCCCGCTCCCCATAAGCGGGCCGCTCGCTATCTCGGGCCACGCCTCGGACCCGGCCTCCCAAACGTATAAGGTCTCGGGGTTGAAACTCTCCCTCGGGGAGAACGACCTCAGGGGCTCTCTGGAGGCGGCGCTTGGCGGCAAGAGGCCGAAACTCAAGGCCGACCTCTCTTCGAAAAAGATCGACCTCCGCCCTCTCCTGCCCGAAGAAGATGATAAAAAGACGGGGGGTGGGGCAAAGACCGCGAAGGAAGACACGGGAAAAGTCTTTTCCAACGACCCCCTGCCTCTCGATTCCCTTAAGCAGGTCGATGCGGCGATAAAGATAAAGGCCGGGCAGATACTCCTTCCCAAGCTCGCGCTCGACGACCTCACGGTGGAGCTCTCGCTTAAGAACGGACGTCTCAGGATAAAGCCTATCAAGGCAAAGGCCGGAGGGGGGAGTTTCTCCGGTACAATAGATCTCCGCGCGAAAGGCAATATCGCAAAGCTCGATATGAAGTTCCAGGCCACAGGGCTCGACCTCGGCAAGATGCTTAAGGAGCTCGAGGTGAGCGAAGACCTCGAGGGCAAGCTCGACGTGGAGATAGACATACGCGGCAGCGGCGGCTCCGTGGCCGAGCTCATGGCCCGGCTCGACGGCAACGTGAGCGTCATTATGGGCAAGGGTCGCGTGGCAACGAGCTACATAAACCTGCTGGGCGCGGACGTCCGCTCCGGGGCCTTCCGGCTCCTGGACCCCGGTGCCGAGAAGGAGGAGTACACGGCGGTGAACTGCTTTGTCTGCCGCTTCGACGTGGACGAGGGGCTCGCGAACACCACGGCCATGGTCTTCGACACCGACGCGATGACCGTCATAGGCGACGGCAGGGTGGACTTAAGGACCGAGAGGCTCAGCCTCTCTCTAAAGCCCTCTCCCAAGGAGGGGGTGGTAGGAGATACGCCCACCCTGAGCCTCGGCGAGCTGGCAAAGCCCTTTAAGCTCGGCGGGACGCTCGCCAAACCCAAGCTCGAGCTCGACCCGGCCGCGGCCGCCATAACCATCGGCAAGGCCGTAGGCGGGGTGGCCCTCTTCGGCCCTGTCGGCATCGCCTCGGCACTGGCGAGCGACCCCACCGGGGACGAGAACCCCTGCCTCGCCGCCATCGAGACGGCCCGCACGGGTAGCAAGGCCACGGGCGGCAAAAAGAGCGTGGCAGAGGAGACCGAAGAGAAGGTTAAGGAGACTATCAAAGGGTTGGGGGAAGGGTTGAAGAAGCTGTTCGGGAAGTAGGTAGCAAACCGCCGATTTGTCCGTGATGCTTTGTTGGCCGCACATTTTGCCTCCTCAGCGTATAGCACTATACGCCTGCGGGCCAAAATGTGCGTCCGCCTCGCCTGACGAACAACTTACCGGTTCGGGCCCGTGACGGGGGTTTCTCCCTTGATTGAGCAAGCAATGAATATTCACGGTGGGCAGAGCCCACCCTTGTATATTGCAGGTAAAAGAAAAATGAGTGACAAGTTCACCAAGTCTAATTTTCTCAAAATCAGCCAAGAGGTTCTTGATTTTCAATTAAAGTCGCTTTACCCATTGCACATAAAGACTGACCCTGACCGGATTTTCACAATCTTATTGAACCACGATAGAAATTTTTCGACGTTTCTCACGATAAGGGCTTTAGTTGAACATGAAAGGGTGACTGATATTTATACGCTTTCACGTGCCATGTTTGAAAGTATCGTGTCAATGGGCTTGATGGCAAAATCAATAGTCTCGGATGATATGAACCGCTACCAGAACTACCAATTCGTAGAAATAGATAAGACATATTCGCACTTAAAAAAGCTTGGGCTCGAACACCTTGATGGCTTACCCTTGCCCGAAGTTGACTTTGTAAAAACTCAACGGCAAGAATACACTAAAAAATATGGAAAGAATTTGCCTACATGGACAGGCAAATCACTAGAAGACAACGTAAAACTCCTAGACAAGAACTACCCTTCAACCTGCAAAGAAGAACTCTTTTATGAGTATTTGTATTGCCAAGTTTACCGTAAAGGTTCATCAGCTATACATTCGAGTTTCGCCGGTCTCAAAAAGGGGGTAGAAATTGAGGATGTAAATATTCCGGGCGATATTACTGCTCACAGATTTAAAACTGACGATTCTCACTTGATCTTCTCATGTTTTCACTCTTTGATAGTCTTTCTAAGTTCGGTTAGGTTTATGGGTTTTACTTTGCGTAAAAAAGAAACTGAGCAGTACTTTCATGAGATAGTTAGGTATGTTATTGCTGAGTAAACATCAGACCCTCGCCGTAGCAGGCAGGCCGGGCTGTGCCCACCGGGCTTAACACCCCCCCTCCCCCGCCCCGAGTTCGCGAGCGAGCCCTCTGCGTGGCCTCGGGCCGGGCCCTCACCGCCGCAACCTCGATCATTCCCGTAAAAAATGCGGCAGAAGATATACGCCCGGCACAAGCAGCGCCAGCACCGGCATCAGAATAAAAAAAGGCTGATTTCCCCCGTTTTTATTGAGGAAATTACCTCTAGGGGTTGACAAATAATTTCTGCTGTGGCAAAATTTATTATACGCTGATTACACGCTGAAGGATTGGGGAGGGGGAAAGGCGTGTCCATAGCCTTAAAAGAGGACGGGGACTAATGATATATTTTGAATTCAATGAAAAAAAGGCGACGCAAGTAGCAGCTCTATTTCTGAAGAAAAGTGGCGGCAAGATGAACTATATGAAGCTAATAAAGCTTCTTTATCTTGCCGATCGTAAATCTTTGGAATATTGGGAAAGGCCCTTGACAACCGATAGCTATTATTCGATGGAGCATGGTCCAATTCTGAGCAAAGTTCTCGATTGGATCAACAATGGAGAACGATTAGGCGAAGAGACATATTGGCATGGATTTATTTCAGGACCAAGTAATTATGAAATTTCTCTTCTTGCGGAAGCGGAAATGGAAGATGACGAGTTAAGCAGGAGAGAAAAAGACTTGATTGGCAGCATTTTCGAAGAGTACAAGACCAAGGATCAATGGGAGATGGTAGATATTTGTCATGAAATCTTACCTGAATGGGAAGACCCCGGTCGCACATCACTTCAGATAGACATTAAGGATATTTTTAGAGCCCTTGGTAAAACGGAAATAGAAATTGCCGCCATCGAGGACGAAATTAGCAACTTGCAGTATGCCAAGAAACTCTTGTCGGCCTGAGATAAGATGCCCTCAGTTGGTGATACTTTTCTCAGTCCAACCCCTCAATTCGATACCAAACACCTTTATATAATAATTGCAGAGGAAACCTCAAGCGACAAGCTATTGGTCGTCAATGTGACCAGCCCAAAAGATAATTGCGATACAACGTGTGTTCTATTGAAAGGGGAACATCCTTTCATAAAATACCCTTCTATAATTAACTATGCTGATGCCATAGAAATGGACAGACCTAAGGTGGCAGAAGCACTGAGCAACAAAAATGCCCAACTGATACTCCCCCACAAACCTGTTTCTGGAGAATTGCTAGAAAGAATCCGTACTGGCGCTTTAACTTCACCTGCTTTCCCTCCGAAGTACTTAAAATACCTTCCCTGACTCTATCCCCTCTTGATAGCAGGTAGAGAGGCCTCCGCCCACCGGGTAAAGGCACGGAAGCAACGGTAAGGAATAATATAGGGGCAGGTCAGCCGTATGACGCATAAAGTTGTTGAAAGCATAGAAGAGGCAAATGCCATAATCGATGCATTTACAGGGAATGCAAACGATTTCGAGCTCAGGGTGTCTGATAAATTGCAAGACCCCGCAGGAATCAATATGACGATAATCACGGATACGATCTTAAGCAAAGGATGGGAGCCTGATGGTTTCGTACAAAAAGAAGGCTTTAGAATTTATTCATATAAGGAATTAGAGTAAAGTAAAAAGGGCCCAGATTTATTTTTTCCGCAGCACCCTCCCCTCTAATCTCCCCTCCTATCCCCCTCACCCCCTACGCTACCCAAACCGGCAAGTTGCCCGTCACGGGCTCCGCGCCCCCGGCCGTAGATTTGCCCCTCCCGATTAAACCTTTTACCCCTCCCCGGTGTCTATGCTTACAAAACGACACTGTAGAGGAGGGCATCAGGCCAACAAAGTATGGCGGGGAAATCGCCGGTTCCCCCCCCGCCCCTCTGCCTTCCACCGTGCCGGAATTGTGCTATAATTGACTATGGTCATGCCGGGGCGGGTGTTATGCTGCGGCGTTCCCGGCCTCCGACCTTTCGGTAAAAAGCGGCAGTAAAAAGCGACGATAAACAAATCTAACCGTTTTCAAACACGGACGAGGCGCGAGATGAACCTGCTTAAGGCTTTTCCCGGCTTTGCAATACTGGCTATAATGTTCCTGGCCGCGGCGGGCGGCGCCCGGGCGGAGACGGAGCCCTTCCCCGACGGCTGGCCCCGCATGTTCGAGAGCGGCGGCAACAGTGTTGTCGTGCACCAGCCGCAGCTCGACGAGTGGGAGGCTTATAAACTTATGCGCGCCAGGGCCGCCGTTTCGGTGACGCTCAAGGGCGACGACAGTGAGTACTTCGGGGCCCTCTACATCGAGGCCGACACCGAGACCGACTTCGAAACACGCACGGTGCTTTTGAAGAACTCCCGGATTACCGACACGGTCTTCCTGAACGTCGACGAAGGTAAGGCCGAGAAGTGTCGCTCGGCCGTAAGGGACGCCCTGCCGGTGGGCAGGACCATTACCATCTCGCTTGACCGTATGATGGCCGGCCTGGAGCGCACGAAAGAGCAGACGAGGCCCGTCGAGGTCAATATCGAGCCGCCCCCTATCTACTACAGCGAGGCTCCGGCGAGGCTGGTCATATTCAACGGAGAGCCGCAGTTCAAGACGATCGATAGGGCCCCGGGCCTCCTCTTCGCGATAAATACGAACTGGGACGTCCTCCTGGAGGTCGGCTCGTCGAACTACTTCATGCTCGACGGGGAGAGCTGGCTCGTGACGGACGACGTCATTAAGGGGCCGTGGAAACGGGCCGGAAGGCTCCCGAGGTCGTTCAACAAACTGCCGAACGACGAGGACTGGGGGGCCGTTAAAAAAAGAGTTCCGGGCGAGAGGGCGAAGGAGGTTCCGGCCGTATTCGTCTCGACCAAACCCGCAGAGCTTATCGTTACCGACGGGAAGCCGACCTACAGCCCGATATCCGGCACCAAACTCCTCTACCTGGCCAATACGGAGAGCGACCTGTTCCTCCATACCGGCGAGGGGCACCACTACTTCCTTACGGCCGGGCGCTGGTTCAGGGCCGAAGCCCTCGACGGGCCGTGGTCGGCCGCCTCGGCCGACCTGCCCGACGACTTCATGAGGATACCGTCAACCCACGAAAAGAGCCGAGTCCTCTCCTCGGTCCCCGGCACCCCGGAGGCCGAGGTGGCGGTGCTGCTCGCCTCGGTTCCACGAAAAGCGGCGGTCAACCGTGAAGATACGACTATCGGGGTTCCCTACGAGGGCGAGCCACAGTTCGTTGAAATAGAAGGTACGTCCACGCCCGTATACTACGCGGTCAATACCCCCTACAGCGTCTTTCTCGTCGAGGGGGTTTACTACAGCGTTCACAACGGCGTATGGTTCGTCGCGAGCAGTTCCAGCGGGCCCTGGGGTGTCGCCGACACGGTGCCAGCGGTCATCTACACCATCCCGCCCACCCATCCGAAACACAACGTCACCTACGTGTACGTCTACGCCTCGACGCCTGATACGGTCTTCGTTGGCTACACCTCCGGCTACTCGGGGTCCTACATAGCGATGACCGGCGTGGTGATGTTCGGGCTCGGCTACTGGTGGTACGACCCCTTCTTTCCCCACTACCGCCACTACCACTACCACCCGCACTACTACTCCTACGGCTGCGGCTATCGCTACGACTACTACTACGGGGGCTTTTACCGGAGCGCGAGGCATTACGGGCCTTACGGGGGCGCGGGGGGCTGGGCCGGTTATAACCCGAGAAAAGGCAGGTACTACCGGGGCGGCTACGCCAACGGGCCCTACGGCACCGTCTTCGCGCGCCAGGCGTATAACCCCTACACCGACCGGTACGGGGGGGACCATATAAGGACACGGACGCCATACGGCTCGTGGGGTAAAACGGTGGTCGCCGAGGGCGGTGATTGGGCCCGGCCCGGGCGCCGTTCGCTTAAGGACAAGATCACCGGCTGGATAAAGACGTCCGAGGGGGACGAGGCCGTACGCTATGATAAAAAGACCGGCCATGGCGCCGTCGTCGGGAAGGACAAGTACGGGGACGTCTATGTAGGCCGCGGCGGCAACGTGTATAAACGCGACGGCGACCGGTGGAAAAAGAATACCGGGGACGGATGGGAGACGGTCCATAGAGAACCTGCGGAGCGGAAAGCTCCGGCAAAGCGAGGTATGGCCAAAAAGAAGGCCGAGCCGGTCAGGTCCAGGCCGTCGGTTAAGACGACCCCGACGCCCCCGCCGGTTATGGACACGGGCCAAATGGGCCAAGCGGACAGAAAGCAGGGGGCCGTGAAGCGCCGGGGTTCGGTCTCAAGGCCCGAGGCCAGGACCTTCGACAACCTGAACCGCGAACGCAAGGCGCGCCGCGACGGCGACGAGCGGAGCCGTACCTTCAAAAAAGGCGGCGGCTTCGACTGGAAAAAAGGGCGGGGACCGTGGCGGTAGAAGGTTCCGCAAGTAACCGGGCAGCAAGGTAGGCCGGGCTGTGCCCACCGGGTAAAGGCACGGAAGCAACGGTAACGGGAAAAATAGGCGCTATTATAAATGGGTAGAAATTCACTCTGAGGATGGTACAATATATAGGGGCAGGTCGGCCATATGACGCATAAAGTTGTTGAAAGCATAGAAGAGGCAAATGCCATGATCGATGCATTTACAGGGAATGCAAATGACTTCAAACTCAGGGTGTCTGATAAATTGCAAGATCCAACAGGAATCAGTATGACGATAATCACGGATACGGTCTTAAGCAAAGGATGGGAGCCTGACGGTTTCGTACAAAAGGAAGGCTTTAGAACTTATTCATATAAGGAATTAGAGTAAGAATCCTTAAGCGAAAAAGGGGATAGATTTATTTTTTGCCCGTCACCCTTGCTCTTGCCCCCCTCACCCCCTACGCTACCCAAACCGGCAAGTTGCCCGTCAGACGAGGCAGACGCGCATTTTCGCCCGCAGGCGTATAGTGATATACGTTGAGGAGCGAAAATGTGGGGCCAACGAAGTATGGCGGGTAAATCGCCGGTTTGGCCCAGAATCCCCTTTACATTCGACGGAAAAAAATGCTATTAATTACCAGTTAGGATTCCCCTAAAAAGGAGCTTTTTTGGGCAACAGGCCTACCATAGCGCTCATAGACAGAAAGGCCATCGAGCACAACTACGGCCAGCTCAGGAAGCTGGTCTCGGGCACCACGAAGATGATGGCCGTGGTGAAGGCCAACGCCTACGGCCACGGGGACGTCGAGGTCTCGAAGGTGCTCGAAGGGCTCGGGTGCGAGTACCTGGGGGTGGCTATCTGCGAGGAGGGCGTAAGGCTCCGCCAGGCCGGCATAAAGGTGCCCATAGTGGTGCTCGGCGGAGTATACCCGAGCCAGGTGCAGGACTGCTTCGAGTTCGACTTGACGCCCGTCATATTCGACTCGGATACCGCGGCCCTCCTTAACCAGTTCGCGATCAAAAAGTCCGTCAAAAAGAAGATCCACCTAAAGATAGACACCGGCATGGGACGGCTGGGGCTTCTGCCGCACCATGTGGTAAAATTCTTCCAGGAGTTCCGCTCGTTCGATGGGTTGGAGGTCGAAGGGGTGCTCTCTCACTTCGCGGAGGTGGAGGAGGAAGACAAGGCCTTTTCCAAAAAACAGCTCGACATGTTCTTGAAGGTTCTGGGGATAATAGAGGGCCTCGGCTACGACCTCCCCTGCGTGCACATGGCCAACAGCGCGGCCATAGTGGACTACATAGAATCTCACTTCAACCTCATAAGGTCTGGCATAATGATCTACGGAGCGTACCCGCACATGCGGTTCAAGGACAAGGTGGACTTGAAACCCGTTATGCAGCTTAAGACCCAGATACTGCAGGCCAAGAACGTCCCCACGGGCTCGCCCGTGAGCTACGGCAGGACCTTCGTCACCCGGCGGGAGAGCCTCATCGCAACCATCCCCATCGGGTACGGCGACGGCCTGCCCCGGCGGCTTTCGAGTAACGCCGGCCAGGGAGAAGCGCTCGTAAAGGGGGTGCGCGCGCCCATAGTGGGGACGGTGTGCATGGACCTTACGATGCTGGACGTGACCGGCGTGGAGGGAGTACGCGCCGGAGACGAGGTGGTCATCATAGGCCGCCAGGGAGAGGAAGAGATAACCGTGGATGAGGTGGCCGAAAAGGCGGGTACCATACCCTACGAGATACTCTGCAACATATCCGCCAGAGTCCCCAGGCTGGCCGTATGAGGGATATGCTCGAAAGGCTGGGCAAGGCGGCCCTGAAGATGATCTCGGAGACCGGCAGTATGTGCATGATGTTCGGCCGCTCGATGGCCCTTATCTTTACCCCCCCGTTCAACTTCAGGAACATCTTCAAGCAGATGGAGTTCGTGGGGGTAAAGAGTCTCTTCGTGGTAATCCTGACCGGCGGCTTTACGGGCATGGTGCTGGCGCTCCAGAGCTACAACGCGCTTAAGAGGTTCGGCGCCGAGAGCCTGGTGGGGCCGACCGTGGCGCTCAGCATGGCCAGGGAGCTCGGCCCCGTGCTTACGGGCCTCATGGTCAGCGGCAGGGCCGGCTCGGCCATGGCCACCGAGCTCGGGACCATGAGGGTCACCGAGCAGATAGACGCGCTCTTCACCATGGCCGTAAACCCGCTTAAGTACCTCGTGGCGCCGAGGCTCATTGCCGGGATACTCATGCTCCCGCTACTGGCCGTCGTAACGGACTTTGTCGGCGTAATAGGCGGATACCTGATAGGCGTAAAGTTCCTCGGCATAAACCCCGGCGTCTACATAGGCAGGACCGTCGACTTCATCGAGGTCAACGACATATTCTACGGGCTGACGAAGGCGCTCGTCTTCGGCCTCATTATCTCGCTCGTGGCCTGCTTCCGGGGTTTTTACACGTCCGGAGGGGCCGAGGGCGTGGGACAGGCCGCGACCAGCGCGGTCGTCACAAGTTGCGTGCTCATACTCGTGTCGGACTACATACTGACTTCACTCATGTTCTGAGCCTTGCAAGACGGGTGTAACCTGTGATAAAGATTAGAAACCTCAAAAAAACGTTCAACGGCAAGCCCGTCCTCGACGGGGTGAACCTGACCATCGAGAACGGCAAGATTACGGTCATCATCGGCAGGAGCGGAGAGGGCAAGAGCGTGCTAATAAAGCACATTATCGGCCTCCTCCGGCCCGACTCGGGGAAGATATTCCTCGACACCGACGAGCTGACCTCCATGAGGGAGACCGAATTCGACGAGGCCAGGAAGCGTTTCGGCATGCTCTTCCAGGGGGCCGCGCTCTTCGACTCCATGACCGTGGCCGAAAACGTCGGCTTCCCCTTGAAGGAGCATACATCCATGCCCTACTCCAAGATCATGGATATCGTAAGGGAAAAACTCCGGAGGGTCGGCCTTGTCGGGGTGGAGCACATGATGCCCGCGGATCTGAGCGGCGGCATGAAGAAAAGGGTGGGGCTGGCAAGGGCCATCGTCATGGACCCGGAGATAGTCATATTCGACGAGCCCACGACCGGGCTGGACCCCATAATGAGCGATTCGGTCGGGCAGTTGATGCTCGACACGCAGAAGGCGCTCAAGACGACTTACATAGCCATAAGCCACGACATCTCGCTCACCTACAAGATAGCGGACCATGTGGCGATGCTGCACGAAGGCAGGATAATAGAAGAGGGAACCGTGGAAGAGATGAAGGCAAACCCCAGCCCGACCCTGAGGCAGTTCCTCGAGGGAAATGCCGAAGGACCGATAAAGGTCTTCTAGACATAACGACATGCTGAAACTCACACCGGAAGCAAAAGTAGGGCTTTTCGTATTCATAGGGATAATACTGCTCGCGTATATGTCCATGCGGGTGGGCGGCTTTACGTTCGGCGGCGACGAGGGCTACACGCTCAACGTCAAACTCAAGAACGCGGGCGGGCTCGACCAGAACGCGTCGGTGCAGGTCGCAGGCGTAGAGGTGGGCAGGATCAAGGAGATAATGCTCGACAACTACAAGGCGAAGATCATCCTGCAGATGAAGCCCGGCATAAAGATAGGCAGGGACTTCACGGCCGTGCTCACCACAAAGGGGCTCCTCGGCGAAAAGTACCTCGAACTCATCCCCGGCTCCCCTGACTCCCCGTTCCTGGAGGAAGGGGACGAGATAACCAGGGTCCTGACCTATACCGACATGGACAAGCTCCTGACCGTGCTGAGCGACGTGGCAACCGACGTAAAGCAGGTGACCGCGTCGCTCGCGAGCGTCCTCGGCGGCGACGAGGGGGAGACCACCCTCCGGAACATCGTGACCAACATCGAGAGCATTACCGAAAAGGCTAACAGCATCATGGCGCGGAACGACGAGAAGCTCTCCAACGTGGTGGACAACCTCGAGGAGTTTACCCGCGTCCTCAGGGAGGAGACCCCCGGCATAGCCTCCTCGCTCAAGCAGGTCGCCGACAACCTCAACAGCGTCATAGAGGAGAACCGCGGCGACATAAGGGCCGGCGTGGAGAGCCTGAGGGTAGCCTCGGTCCGGCTCGAGGAGACCATGGAGACGGTCAACAGGATCGCGCCGGAGGTCGAGAGCACCATAAGCTCCATAGGGAGCGTGGCCGAGAAGATAGACAGGGGAGAGGGCACTATCGGAAAGCTCGTAAACGAAGACTCGCTGTACAGGAACCTGGACAAGACCGTCGCGGGCATAAACCGCTATATAGAAAAAGGCGAGAGCTTCCGCACCTACCTGAGTTTCAGGGCCGAACACCTCTTCGACGCCGAGGAGGCCAAGACCTACTTCTCTATCAGGATTCAGCCGAAGAGCGACAAGTACTATCTGTTCGAGATAATCGACGACCCGAGGGGGCACAGGAGCACCAAGGACATCATATGGGAGGTCGACGGCGATGTGACCACCAGGGTGGAGGAGACCAGGACCTCGGACAAGGTTGAGTTCTCGGCCCAGATAGCCAAGAGGTTCCAGGACGTGACCGTAAGGGGCGGCATAATCGAGTCCAGCGGCGGGGCCGGCGTCGACTACCACCTCCTGGACGACAGGCTCAAGTTCACCTTCGAGGCCTTCGACTTCGACAGGGAGCACAACCCGCACCTGAAGCTCGGCTTCACCTACTTCTTCAACAAGTACTTCTTCGTCACGGCCGGGGCCGACGACTTCATAAGCAGGGTCGGGCTCGAGTCCGCCTACGTCGGTCTGGGCTTCGAGTTCGAAGACGAAGACCTGAAGTACCTCCTCACAAGCGCCCCGCCGATAAGCTTCTGAGATGGCCGTCGGGGTCGCCTTCGACATAGGGACCACTACTATCGTCGGCTCCGCCAGGGAGTCCGCCGGGAGCAAACCGCTCGGGGTCCGGAGCCTTCCGAACCCGCAGGCCGAATGGGGCGGCGACGTGCTCTCCAGGGTCAGGGCCGTAACCGACGACCCCGCACTTCTCGAAAAACTCAGGGACGCGGTCGTCGGAGCGTGCGATGGGATAGTAAAAGAGCTTGCCGGGACCGAAGAGGTCGAAGAGATAACCGCCGCAGGCAACACGGTGATGGAGCATCTCCTCCTCGGCGTCTCGCCCGCTCCCCTCTCGAAAGTCCCCTACAGGCCGGTCTTCAAAGAAGCCCGCCGCATGAAGGCGCGGGAGGCCGGTTTTAGCTCCGGGCCGGAGACGACGCTCTACACCTTCCCCATGATAGGCGGCTTCATCGGCGGAGATGCGGTGGCCGTTGCCCTCGCACTCGGACTCAAAGGCGGCGGGACGGCGGGAACCGTCCTCGCGATCGACATAGGCACGAACAGCGAACTCCTCCTTTCGACCCCGGACGGCCTCTTCGCCGCCTCGGCCGCGGCCGGGCCCGCCTTCGAAGGAGGAGAGCTTAAGCACGGCATGACCGCCCAAAGCGGCGCCATCGAAGGGGTAAGGGTCGAAGAGGATAGAGTTACGCTCGATGTAATAGGCCAGGTGGCCCCGCGCGGCATATGCGGCTCGGGGCTCGTGGACGCCGCCGCGGCACTCCTCCTGGCGGGCGTCATAGACCACTCGGGCAGAATAAAGGACTCCGAAGAGGTGCAGACCAACCTCTCGACCGGTATAAGGAAGGATAAGGAGGGCAACGCCTTCGTGCTCTTCAGGGGGGGGGCGGGCGAGGTCACCCTCTCCCAGCCGGACGTGCGCGCCTTGCAGGTGGCAAAGGCCGCCATAAGGGCGGGCATGACGATTCTGCTCGGAAAGGCCGGGGTAGCACCCGAGGCGATAGAGAAGGTCTACATCGCCGGGGCCTTCGGGAGCAACCTGAAGGAAGACTCTCTCGCCGCCATAGGGCTCATCGACGGCGCGTGGCTCGGAAAGATAGAGTTCGTCGGGGACGCGGCGCTTAAGGGGGCCGAAGCTGTACTCCTCTCGGACGAGCGCAAGGCAGAGGCGGAGGATATAGCACGGACCGCGAAATACGTACCCCTCTCGGGCAACCCGCGCTTCGAGGGGGAGTTTATCTCCAACATGAACTTCTCTTAAGGGGCCGACATGAAAAAGATACGGAGAGCAATAGTAAGCGTTACGGACAAGGGGGGCGTGGTAGAGTTCTCGAAGGCGCTTTCGGAGATGGGGGTCGAGATACTCTCGACCGGAGGCACGGCCGAGCTGCTTAAAAAATCCGGGGTGGCGGTCATACCCATCTCATCCTACACCGGCTTCCCCGAGATGCTCGACGGCCGCGTTAAAACGCTCCACCCGAAGATACACGGCGGCATACTCGGCAGGCACGACGACGAGAGCCACCGGAAGCAGATGGAGGAGCACGGCATACCGCCCATCGACATGGTCGTCGTGAACCTCTACGCCTTCGAGAAGACGGTCGAAGGCGACTGCACGATAGAAGACGCGATAGAGAATATAGACATAGGCGGCCCGACCATGCTACGGGCCGCGGCAAAGAATTTTAAGAACCTCGCCTGCGTCACCGACCCGGCGGACTACGACGCTATAGTGGAAGAGATGCGGAAGAACGACGGCTCGCTCGGCGAAGGGACGCGCTTCGGCCTCGCCAAAAAGGTCTTTCAGCTCACTGCGCGCTACGACGGAGCCATCTCAAATTATCTTGGCGGCGATGACGGAACTAAAAGATTCCCCGAGACCTTTACCGTACAGTACCAAAAGGTCCAGGACCTGAGGTACGGCGAGAACCCGCACCAGGGAGCCGCGTTTTACGGGGAGTTGAACCCGCTGCCCTCAACCCTCGCAGGCGCCCGCCAGCATCAGGGTAAGGAGCTATCGTTCAATAACCTCCTCGACCTGCAGGCCGCCACAGGGCTCGTCAGGGAGTTCCACGAGCCCGCGTGCGCAATAATAAAGCACAATAACCCCTGCGGCGTGGCGATGAGCAACAAGGGGCTCGTAGAGGCCTACGACCTGGCGCTCGCCTGCGACTCGAAGTCCGCCTTCGGCGGGATCGTCGGGCTTAACGAGCCCGTGACCGCGGAACTCGCCGAAAAGCTAACGTCCATGTTCCTCGAAGCGGTCATAGCGCCGGGCTTCGATGAGAAGGCGCTCGAACTCTTCAAGAAGAAAAAGAACCTCCGGGTGGTGGAGGTGGAGAAACCCGCCTGCCCGGAAGACTCGGGCGGCCGCTATGATATAAAGATCGTCTCGGGCGGGGCCTTGCTCCAGACACCGGACACGGAAAGCGCGTCGGACCTAAAGGTCGTCACCAAGAGAACCCCCACCGAAGAAGAGCTATCGGACCTGCTCTTCGCCTGGAGTGTCGTGAAGCACGTAAAGAGCAACGCCATAGTGCTCGTAAAGGGGGGCCGTGCCGTCGGCATAGGCGCCGGGCAGATGTCCCGTATAGACTCGACCCGCATGGCCGTCATGAAGGCCGGGGACGCCGGGCTTTCTCTCGAGGGGAGCGTGCTTGCCTCGGACGCCTTCTTCCCGTTCCGGGACAACGTGGACATGGCGGCCGAGCACGGGATTACGGCCATAGTCGAGCCCGGGGGTTCGATAAAGGACGAGGACGTGATAAAGGCCGCCGACGAGCACGACCTCGCCATGGTCTTCACCGGCATAAGACACTTCCGGCACTGAGGGGAATAAAATTTCCCTCAAACAACCCACTCCAATAAAAATGCTTACCGGACACTCAAGATACCTTTTGGCCGTCCTCTTTGCGGTCTTTCTGCTCGCTCTACCCTCCCCCGCCCTCGCGGAGGAGAAAGATACGGAAGGACTCATAAGCGACCTGAGGAACGGCGACCTGGCTGCCAGGGAAAGTGCGGTATCGTCCCTGTGGAAAACAGACGACCCCTCGGCTATAGAGGCGCTGGTTTTCACCGCATTAAGGGACGAGAGCCGGGAGGTACGAGAAAATGCGACGAACACCCTCTCGTACGTGGACGTCCCCGTAGACATTAGCCCGTTCGTAACCGGCCTGAAGGATCCGAACGCCGATATCCGTGGAAACGCCGCTTATGTCCTGGGGATATTCAGGGATGAAGGAACGTTTGAGCCGCTGCGCGCCGCCTTGAACGACGAGTCCCCGGAGGTCCGCGCAAAGGCCGCGCGCGCGATATCTTCACTCGACAACCCCGGCGTGGCGGAAGCCCTCTTGAGCGTGTCAAAAGATAGCGTCCCGGAGGTCCGGGCAGCCGCGATACGAGGCTTGCCAAGGAGCGGAAACCCGAGGGCCCTTGAACAAATTGCACCGGCTATGAAAGACGCGAGCGCATTGGTAAGGAGTACCGCGGCAGAAGCGCTCGGCTTAACCAAAGAGATAGGGCTTATCGAAGGCTCCGAGGGGGTCAGCCTTCTTATCCAGGCGCTGGAGGATGAAGAGCCGTCCGTCCGTAGGGCCGCCGCTGGCGCCATGGGCTCTTTCAAAGACCCCGTATCCACGGAACCTCTCATCAATGCATTGCTTAAAGATGGCAACCCCGATGTCAGGAGGGC
>JAZGJJ010000198.1 GCA_036482575.1 Thermodesulfobacteriota bacterium | reverse complement strand
GGACGCCTCAACGCTGCCCTTCAGGAGCAAAAGGTCCTCCGGGGTGTCTATATCGTACCACTCCTTCAAGAGCCTCACCTGCATACCGTTCTCCCGCGCCCTCTTGACGGTCTCTTCGAGCACCGTTTCCGTGGACCAGGTCACCCCCTCGAACGGGGCCTGAGAGGGCCCGTCCATGGCGATAAGGTAGTACCCCCCGTCCCTTGCGGGACCGAGGACGAGCCCGTGCGGAAGCGTCTCCAGGGCGCTAAAGGCCTCCTCGATATGCGCAAGCGGCAGGTCCGGGCTGTCGCTCCCGATTAGGGCGACCCGCTCGTATCCCCTCTCGAAAAGCCCACTAAAGACGTTAAACATTCTCTCGCCTAAATCCCTGCCTTTTTGAGGAGTTAGGGAGGTTTCCTGAGGGACTATTTCAGCTAACTCCCGGTCCGGACCCCCGGTATTACCTGGCGTGTAAAAGCTGTGGATATCCACGCCCCGGAGCCCGGTTATACGGCTAAAAATATCGGCGAGAAAGGCACGGTAGAGTCCGGCCGCCTCCACGGGTGTAAGCGGCGGGGTGAGCCTGGTTTTTACCTCGCCCGGAACCGGGACCCTTATCATCACGGCGAGCGCAAAGGGATTCATATGGGGGATATTAGCACGGAAGGCAGGGGGGGGCTACTTCTTCTTGCCGAACTCATGGGCGATGACCGCGCGTATTTCCTCCACGCTCTTACCCTCTTCGTAGAGCTCGCTTGCCCTTATCGCCTCTTTCTTGCAGCTCTTGCACCCGGCGGCGTGCTCGTCGACAAAGCAGCTCAGGAGGCTCACGTGTTCAAGCTCTTTCATGCACCCGCAGTAGCAGGGAAGACGGTCGATGACCTCGGGCATCTCCTCGGCTATGCGGTAGGCCTCACGGCTCTCTCCGCTGAACTCATCCGGCGAGAGAGTGCCGCCCGTCTCCCCGCCTACCTCCTTCGGAGGAGTGGTAGGGGCATGAGTCTTGCCTGGAGTCTTTGGGGTCTTACCATGGGTATTACCGGTGTGTGTGGCGGAGCATGCGGCAAGAGATATCCCGATAAAGAGTACAGCCGAATACGATAAAAACCTCTTCCAACACCCCTTCATAGGGCTACTTTACGTCCCTATAGGATATGGTCCTCGTAAAGCCCGTGAAGGACTCCCCGTCCACCTCTATATACGGGTCGGGGCCGAAGAAGTTGAGCCTGGCCCCTCTCTGCGGGGGGACGAGCAGGATGTCCCTGCCCCGGCTGAGGCTGAAACGGTTCTCGCATACCGCGCCGAAGAAGTAGTCCTTCTTCGACGGGTCCTTATCGGCCTCGGAGATATCGACCGGCACCCAGCCGATGCCGGGCACGTAGAACTTGGCCCAGCAGTGGTAGCCTCCCTTAATGGGCTCCACGGAATCCTTGCCCGGGGTCAGGGGAAAGCCCATCTCGAATAGAACGGGTATGCTCTGAAAGCGCATAAGCGAGCCGAAAAACGAATGGAAGTCCGTACAGTTCCCCGTACCCTGCTTCCCCTCGCCTATGGCAAGACATATCCTGTCCACGTCACCCTTGCCCCAGCCGGGGACCTTCTTGCTGTACTCCATGTTCTCGAGGGTGAAGTCGTATATATCCCTGGCCTTCTCGGCGTACCCGGTCTTCCCCTTCACCGCCATCCTCGACAGCCTCTCGACCCTCTCGTTATGGACGGCGTAGGCCGAGGGCATAAGGAAGCGCTTGAAGAGGCGCACGTCCATCTTGCCTTCCGGCCTATCTCCGGGATTGCCCGTCGGGTCGACCACCCTCTCCCGCCTCTCGACCACAAAGCGCATGGTGAAGGTAAAGCCCCCGACCGGGACGAGCCGGAAGTAGACCATGCCGTTCCCCCACTCGGTGTCGTAGTTTACTTCATACGGGGCCGGGCTCTCGACGTTTATGGACAGTATCCTCTGGTCTTCGTTGGAAGAGGGGTACGGGATCCAGACCCGCACCTCGCGCGCTCCGCCTGGCAGGGAGGGCACCTCCACGGTATAGTCGACCTCGAAGGTGCGCGTCTTGGCGGCAAAGCCGCTATGGGGATAGAGCAGGATAAAGGCCGTGGCCGCAAAAAAAACGGCCGATATCCTGAAAAGATTCGAGATCATGGTTCCTCCTCGCTCTACGGGGCCTTACCCGTAGAGCATACACCCGAGGTATCTATATGTCAAATTGATATTATCTATGGAAACGGGAAAAACCTATCGGCTCTCCGAGAGGAACTCCATGAAGGTCCTGGCGATAGGCGAGTTGGTCCTGAGCCTGTGGGTGATTATGTGGAAGCGTCTCTTTATATTAATGCCCTTTACCTTTACGGCCCTGAGCGTTCCGCGCTCTATATCGCCCTGTACCGCTACGCGCGAGATGAAGGCAAAGCCCATGCCGGCCGCTACGGCCCCCCTCATGGCCTGCGTGGAGCCCATCTCGGCGGCGATGTTGAGTTCTTCGGGGTCTATCCCCCCGGCAGAGAGAGCGCTCTCCAGCGTGGCCCTCGTGCCCGAGCCGGCCTCCCTCAGGAGGAGCGGAAGCTCTTTAAGCTCTCGCTTCGACACCTCTCCCTTACGGAACGTCCCCGGCCCGACCAGGACGAGCTCGTCGGCGAGGAACTCGCTTGAGACTATGTTCTTATCCTCTTTAAGCGAGCCCACCACCCCAACGTCCACCCCGCCTTCGAGTACCATGGCGTATATGCCCTTTGTATCTCCCACCTTCAGAGTGGGCAGCACCTCGGGGTAGGCCTTTTTGAAGCGGCCTATAATCGCCGGGAGAAGGTACTCGCCCGGTATGGTGCTCGCGCCGACAATAAGGCAGCCCCTCATCTTCCCCGAAAGCTCGTCCATGGCAAGACGCGCCTCCTCCTTGAGCCTTACGATCTCGGAGGCGTACTGATACAAGAGGTCCCCCGCCCCCGTCGGCACGACCGACCTGCCGAGCCTGTCGAAGAGTTTCGTGCCCAGTTCGTCTTCGAGCGACTTTATGTGGATGCTTATGGTCGGCTGGGTCAGGTGAAGCGCCTCGGCGGCCCGGGAAAAGCTCTTATGCTCCGCCACCTTGCAGAATATTTCGAGATACCTCAACTCCATACAGGTCCCTTCATCCGGAGCTATTCTTCCGCTCTTCCCTCTCCTCGTCTTTCTTCTTCGAACAATCCGGGCAGGCGTAGCGCTTCTGGTGGCGTACCGTCAACCTGTCGTAGTCCTTATCGAGGGCGACCCTCACGACCGAGTCGGTCTCCCTGCCGCAGAAATCACAGCGTAACATGCCCCCCTCCTCCTTTTTGTATACCGCCTCGACCCCGGCCCCCTCTACCACGTCGAGCACGCCTCTCGCCTCGGCCAGTACCGCCTCGTGAAGGACGATAACAAGGTCGCAGTAGGCAGAAATGGACTTCGGCGCTGGCTCGAGCCTGAAGGGCACGCCCGCCTCCTTCAAGATACTCTCGGCCTTAAGCGCCCCGTGGGTGGAGCTGAACGCAAGTATATACTTCATCTATGGGTGGAGGTTAGCAAATTTTATGGCTCGTGGCAAGGGTGGTGGAGGGGGGGGGGTGAGGGGGGATAAGGTTGAAGACTACTTACACTTAAGCCTCTCACCGTAGAACGGGAAGTTCGTGCACAGGTCCTTGACTTCGTCCTTTATCCCGGAGAGCGCGTCCTCGTCGGCGCGGTTTTTTATCGCCCTGTCGATAAAGTCGGCTATGCAGGTCATCTCGGCCTCCTTCATGCCCCGGGTGACGGCCGCCGGAACGCCTATGCGTATCCCGCTCGTTACGAACGGGCTCCGGGTCTCGAACGGGACGGTGTTCTTGTTGACGGTTATCCCGGCCTTGCCGAGCGCCTCCTCCCCCTCCTTGCCGGTTATGCCGGTCTCGGTCAGGTCCATGAGCATCAAGTGCGTGTCGGTGCCGCCGGAGACGAGGTCGTAACCTCTATCCATAAGCCCTCTGGCAAGGGCCTCAGCGCTCGACACGACCAGCTTCTGGTACTCCTTGAACCCGGGCGAGAGGGCCTCCTTAAAGGCCACGGCCTTGGCCGCTATTATGTGCATGAGCGGACCGCCCTGTATGCCGGGGAATATCTCCTTATCGAGTTTCTTTGCGAACTCCTCCTTGCACATGACCATCCCTCCCCTCGGCCCCCTGAGGGTCTTATGCGTCGTCGTGGTGACGAACTCGGAGAACGGCACGGGGCTCGGGTGAAGGCCCGTGGCCACGAGGCCCGCTATGTGGGCTATATCCACCATTACGAGTGCGCCGACCTCGTCGGCCACCTCCCTGAAGGCCTTGAAGTCTATGGTGCGCGGGTAGGCGCTCGCGCCGACAACTATCATGCGCGGGGTGTGCTTGCGGGCGAGGTCGCGTACCTGGTCCATGTCTATACGCTGGTCTTCCTTCCTGACCCCGTAGAACACTATGTCGTAGAGCTGGCCGGAGAAGTTGACGTGGCTCCCGTGCGTCAGATGCCCGCCGTGGCTCAGGTCCATGCCCATCACCTTATCGCCGGGCTTCAAGACCGTCATGTAGACGGCCATGTTGGCCTGCGAGCCCGAGTGGGCCTGTACGTTTGCGTGGTCGCAGTCGAAGAGCTTTTTCGCCCTCTCTATGGCGAGCCTCTCCCCTATGTCGACGTACTCGCAGCCGCCGTAGTAGCGCTTGCCCGGGTAGCCCTCGGCGTACTTGTTGGTAAGGACGCTCCCGACGGCCTCGAGTACCGCCTCGCTCACCATGTTCTCAGAGGCTATGAGTTCGAGCTTATACTCCTGCCTCTCGGTCTCGAGCCTTATGGCCTCGTATATCTCCGGGTCGAAACCCTTCAGTACAGACATCTACCCGCCCTTCTTAACGGTATTAAAGCTCTTCTTCTCGACCTCGGTTATCTTGTCGAGCCTTCTCTGGTGCCTTCCGGCGGCGAACTTCGTCTCGAGCCAGACCTTCAGGATCTCTCGCGCGAGCCCCTTGCCCGTGGTCCTGCCGCCTATGACGAGCACGTTCGAGTCGTTGTGCTCCCTGGCCATCCGCGCCGAGTAGACGTCACTTACGAGCGCGGCCCTCACCCCGGGGAACTTGTTGGCGACGATACTCATCCCTATGCCGGTGCCGCATATGAGTATGCCCCTGTCCATCTCGCCCGTGGAGACCTTCCCGGCAAGCGGAAAGCCGTAGTCCGGGTAGTCCACGGACTCGTCCCCGTCAGGGCCCATGTCCACCGGCTCAAGGCCGGCGCCGCTCAAGAACTCTTTAAGGTCTTCCTTGAGCTCCCTCCCGGCGTGGTCGCTCGCTATGGCTATCTTTTCCATTTTTTCCGTTTTTTCCACCTTTTCCATAACCTTATACTATCCCTTGAAGGCCTTGAAGGCCAGGACGGCGTTGGTCCCGCCGAATCCGAAGGAGTTGCTCAAGGCGGCCCTTATCCCGCCCTCTTCGGCGACGTTCGGGACGTAGTCCAGGTCGCATTCCGGGTCGGGCGTTTCGTAGTTCACGGTGGGCGGCAGGACGCCGTTCTTTATGGCGAGTACGGTAAAGACGGCCTCTATGCCTCCGGCCGCGCCCAGGAGATGCCCGGTCATGCTCTTGGTGGAGCTTACCTTGACCTTCTTCGCGTGGGCCCCGAAGACCCCCTTTATGGCCTTGGTCTCGTAGAGGTCGTTATAGTAGGTGGAGGTGCCGTGTGCGTTTATATAGTCCACGTCCTCGGGGCTGAGACCCGCGTCCTTCATGGCAAGCTTCATGCACCTGGCGGCGCCCTCGCCGTCCACCGAAGGGGTGGTCATGTGGTAGGCGTCCGAGTTCATTCCGTATCCGGCGACCTCGGCGTATATCTCGGCCCCCCTCTTCCGCGCGCTCTCGAGCTCTTCGAGCACGACCACGCCCGCGCCCTCGCCTATGATAAAACCGTCCCGCCCCTTATCGAAAGGACGGCTCGCCTTCTCGGGTTCGTCGTTACGGGTGGATAGCGCCTTCATGGCATTGAAACCGGCGACACATAACTTCGTAATAGCTCCCTCGCAGCCGCCGGCCACCATACAGTCGGCCTCCCCCCTCTGGATCATCCTGAACGCGTCGCCTATGGAGTGGGTGCCCGTGGCGCAGGCCGTGACGGCGCAGCTGTTGGGTCCCTTCGCTCCAAGCCGTATGGAGACCTGGCCGGAGGCCAGGTTTATAAGGACCATGGGGATGAAAAAGGGACCTATCCTGCCCGGTCCCTTTTCCCTCAATACGTCGTGCCAGCGCTCGATGCCCGAGAGCCCCCCGATACCCGAGCCGATATAGACCCCGACCCTTTCGGCGTTATCTTCCGTTACCTTGAAGCCGGACCCCTCGAACGCCTCGATACTCGCGCTCATGGCGTACTGGATAAAGAAGTCCATCTTCTTTATTTCTTTTTTTTCTATCACCGAGGTGGGGTCGAAGTCCGGCACCTCCGCGGCAATGCGTACGGGAAAACCCTCGGGGTCGAACCTCGTTATGGTCCTTATCCCCGTTCTGCCCTCCGTGATACCCTCCCAGGACTTCCCGACCCCCGTACCCAGCGGGCTTACCATACCCAGACCCGTCACTACGACCCTTCTCATATTGACCTTACTCCCTCCACTTCGGAACCGCCATAGCTTAAGAACAAAAACAGGACGCGAGGACGTAACGTCCCGGCCCCCTGTTTTCCGCTACCCTGCTTTCTATAACCTACTTGGCCTTCTTATCTATATATTCTATGGCGTTCTGGACGGTCTTTATCTTTTCGGCGTCCTCGTCGGGTATCTCTATCGAGAACTCCTCCTCGAAGGCCATGACCATCTCGACGGTGTCGAGGGAGTCGGCCCCGAGGTCGTCCACGAACGAGGCCTGTTGGGTCACCTCGTCGTCGGAAACGCCAAGCTGGTCCACTATGATCTTCTTAACCTTGTTCTCTGTCGACATGCACCCACCTCCTAAGCGTTAAAATAGTTTCGTAAACTACCACAGTGTATAACACCTATCCGGTCCGTTGTCAATCGGGTAAAAGGCCGTGATGCGTGCGCGTGATGCTGATGCGGAAAAAGGCCTTTTACGTATAACGCACACGCATCACGGCCTTTCTACATGTACATCCCGCCGTTTACGCTAATTACCTGCCCTGTTATGTACGAGGCCCGGTCCGAGGCGAGGAACGCCACGGCCTCGGCCACGTCGGCGATGGTCCCGAGCCTGCCCATGGGGATCTGTCCGGCGAGCTCTTCCCTGACCTTCTCGGAGAGCGCCTCGGTCATGGCCGTCTCGATAAACCCGGGGGCCACGGCGTTGGCGGTTATCCCTCTGGCGGCGAACTCCCTGGCCACGGTCTTGGTGAACCCTATGAGCCCGGCCTTGCTCGCGGCGTAGTTGGCCTGCCCCGCGTTACCCATAAGGCCCACGATGGAGGCGATGCTTACGATGCGGCCCATGCGCTGCTTGCTCATCCGCTTCACCGCGGCCTTCGTGCAGTTAAAGACGCCCTTCAGGTTCACGTCCAGCACGGCGTCCCAGTCCTCCTCCTTCATCCGAAGGAGCAGGCCGTCCCTGGTGATACCGGCGTTATTTATGAGTATATGGACGGCGCCGAGCTCGCTCACGACCGCCTCGACCATGGCCTCGGCCTCCTTGAAGTCGGCCACGTTGGCCTTGAGCGGAAGGGTCTTTACCCCCGCCATGGCGAGCTCTTTGGCGGTCTCCGTAGCGGCCTCCAGGTTCACGTCCGCCACGGCCACGTCCACCCCGTCCGAGACGAGCCTCTCGGCTATCGCCTTCCCTATGCCCCGCGCCCCTCCCGTTACAAGTGCTACCCTCTTATCATCCGACATAATCCCCTCCTTATCGCCTTATCCACAAACGGATAAAACCTTCTCCATGTCACCGGGCTTATCAAGGTTAACGGTGTTTATACCCTTATCTATCCTTCTTACGAGCCCCGTAAGCACCCTGCCCGGCCCTATCTCAACGGCCGTGGTTACCCCGCCCGAGGCCATCCTCCTTACGATATCGACCCACCTGACGGGACTCGTGAGCTGCCGGGTAAGGAGCCCCCTCACCTTCGAGACGTCGGTAAGGGGTTTTGCTTCCACGTTTGTCAGAAGGGTGGTTTTAAGCTCCCTGAACTCCGTCTTTTCGAGCTCTTCGCTTAACCTCCCGGCGGCCCCCTCCATCAAAGGGGAGTGCGACGGGACGCTCACCGGGAGCAAAACGACCTTCTTCGCCCCCTTATCCTTTGCCAGGACCGCCGCCCTATCGACCGCCTCTTTGTGGCCGGATACGACTATCTGCTGAAGCCCGTTTATATTGGCCGGGACGACGACATTACCCTCTATCGAAGCCTCCCCGCATACGGCCTCGACCTCTTCGAGTCCGAGCCCGATTACGGCGCACATGCCGCCGGTACCCTCCGCCGCCCCCTCCTGCATGAACTTTCCCCTCATATGCACGAGCCTTACGGCATCTTGAAGTTCAAGCGAGCCGGCCAGGACCAGCGCCGTATACTCGCCGAGGCTGTGCCCTGCAACAAGGCCGGGCCTTGCCCCTGTTTCGGCCTCCAGGACCCTGAGGGCCGCAACACTCGCAACCAGTATGGCGGGCTGGGTGTTCTCGGTCCGGCCGAGTTCATCCTCGGGACCCTCGAAGCATAACCCCTTAAGGTCGAAGCCCAACACCTCCCCGGCCCTGTCGAACGGCTCCCTGGCCTCGGGGTATTCCCGATAGAACTCTTTACCCATGCCCACATACTGCGAGCCCTGCCCTGGAAATATAAAAGCTAAACTATCCAATATGTTATGGCTACCACCTTACCACGCCCGATGCCCACGTAAAGCCCCCCCCGAAAGCGACGAAAAGGACGATATCCCCATCCCTTATCCTCTTGGCCCTGACGGCCTCGTCCAGGGCAAGAGGGATGGAGCCGGCCGAGGTATTCCCGTACTTCTCTATATTGGAGAAGAGCTGCTCGTCGGTGAGCTTGAGCCTCTCCTTTATGGCCTTTATTATCCTCGTGTTGGCCTGGTGGGGGATAAAGAGCGCGATATCCTCGACGGTCAGGCCGTTACGCTCCAGCGCCTCTTTTGCGGCCTGCCCCATGGTCCTTACCGCCACCTTGAAGGTCTCGTTGCCCTTCATCCTCAGAAATGGCTGTTTGGGGTGTCCTTTTTTCTCAAAGGGGTTGAGTGTGGATATGTTGCCGGGCGTATAGAGCATCTCCCACTGCCGCCCGTCCGAATGGATGTGGGATGACAGGATGCCGTGCTCTCCGCTGGCGGCTTTCAGAACAACCGCCCCGGCCCCGTCCCCGAAGAGCACGCAGGTGGAGCGGTCCTTCCAGTCGACTATCCTGGAGAAGAGGTCCACCCCTATGACGAGCACCTTTTTAACCTCCCCGGCCTTTACGTACTTATCGGCCGCGTCAAGGGCGTAGAGGAAGCCCGAGCATGCGGCGGAGAGGTCGAAGGCGGGTATGCCGGCCCTCGCGCCTATTTTGGCCTGCACGAAGCAGGCCGTAGAGGGGAATACCATCTCCGGGGTGACGGTGCCGACCACTATAAGGTCAAGTTCCCTGGCCGCCACCCCTGCGGCCTTAAGCGCCTTCCTTGCGGCCTTTACGGCCACGTCCGAGGTGCTCTCGCCTGCCGCCACGCGCCGCTCCTTTATGCCGGTCCTGGTGGTTATCCACTCGTCGGTCGTATCGACCAAGCCCTCGAGGTCGCGGTTGGAGACGACCTTCAGGGGCACATAGGAGCCGGTGCCGGCTATCTTCGACCTCAGCGGTGACATAAATAGAGAGTCCTTTAGAATACAGTAGGGTTCCTTCCCTGCCTGCGGCGGGATATTACATTACAGCCCTGAGGTTGCCGTTCCTCTCTAGCTCTTCGATGAGATGGGTGTTTACTCCGCCCTTTACGTATCCGGCGGCCCTCAAGGCGGCGTTCTTTATTGCCTTGGGCGAAGAGGCGCCGTGGCTTATTATGCAGACCCCGTCTATACCCAGCAGCGGCGCCCCGCCGTACTCGGCGTAATCCACCCTCTTTTTGAGGTTACGGAAGGCCCCCTTGGCAAAGAAGTAGCCGAGCTTTGCCATGGGGCTCGCCATGATCTCGCGCTTCAGCATGATAAAGGCGGCCTCGAAGACCCCCTCGCTCAGCTTCAGCACCACGTTCCCCACAAAGCCGTCGGAGACGATCACGTCCGCGTCCCCCTGGTATATCTCCTTGCCCTCGACGTATCCCACGTAGTTAAGCGCGGTATTTTTCAATAGCTCGTGGCTATGGCGGGTAAGCTCGTTCCCCTTGCCCTCTTCCCCGGCGTTCGAGAGGAGCCCTACTCTCGGCTCATCCTCTTTAAGGACGTACCTCGCGTACACGGCCCCCATAATCGCGAACTGGACCATGTGGAGCGGCTTGCAGTCCACGTTCCCTCCGACGTCGAGGAGTATGGCGGGCTCCTTGATGGTGGGCACGCTCACGGCGATCGCCGGGCGGTCCACGCCCTTCAATTTTTTAAGGATGAACATGGCCGCGGCCATGGCGGCCCCGGAGTTGCCGGCACTTACGACCGCGTCGGCCTCCCCGCCCCTCACGGCCGAGAAGCAGACCCGTATGGAGGAGTCGCGCTTTTTCCGTATGGCCTGGACCGGGCTCTCCCCCATGCCCACGACCTCGGAGGCGTGCTTCACGGTAAGCGGAAGCCCTTCGGTGTCGTAGTTGGAGAGTTCGGCCTCCAGCCTCTCGCGGTCGCCTACGAGGAGGATCGGAAGGCCCTCACGGGCGGCCTCCACGCCACCCTCTACCGTCACGGCCGGAGCAAAGTCCCCTCCCATTGCGTCTATGGCTATTTTCATAACGGGGGTGCTGCTCGAGAGGGGCTATAAGCTCTCTTCGGTCTTTATGACTTCCCTGCCCTTATACGTCCCGCAGTTGGGACATACGTTATGGGGGCGCTTGGGCTCCCCGCACTGGGGACAAAGAGAGACGGGGGGGTTGACGAGGGCGTCGTGGCTCCTCCTCTTACCCCTTCTCGACCTGGTATGTCTCTTTCTTGGAGTTGGCATTTTTCGTTACCTCACCTTTTCATCTTGAACTTTTTAAGGGCCACGAACCTCGAGTCTACCCGCTGCTCGCCGGTGCAGGAGCACAGGCCTTTATTGAGGTCCGCGCCGCACCTATGACACAGCCCCTTGCAGTCCGGACCGCAAAGCGGCTGCATGGGGACATCCGATAAGAGCTGGCCGAGGAGCAGCGCCGTGGTATCGAGGGTGTCCCCCTCGAGGCATCCACTGTCCATCTCATCGGCGGTAAGCTCCCTCTCTTCCCCCTCTTTCCCCTCAGCCCCCTCTTCCTTCATGAGAGGGATGAAGAAAGCGGATTCGACCTCACGCTCGACCTCGCCGAGGCACCTCGAGCAGTTGAGCTTAAGCACGGCCTTTAGCTCCCCCTCGACGTTTACCGCCTCACCGGCAAGGTTCACCGTGATGCGGGCCGCCACCGGGGAGAGGAAGGAAAGACCCGGGCCGCCACCGGCCGCCTCGGTCATTGCGCTAGCGTCTTCCGTTAGCTCAAGGGTCAACCCCTCCTCGGGGATATCCCTTATATTGAGCTTCATTTCGACCCCTTGTTAAAGAGATAAAGTATACCGGAGGAGCTTTCGGTTTGTCAACAGAAATTCCTTGACTGGAAGCGGACTTTGGCGTAAATTAGCTGGTGCAGTCCGCTGCTGGTGGGGGATCGTCTAACGGCAGGACGGCGGTCTCTGGAACCGTCTATCCAGGTTCGAATCCTGGTCCCCCAGCCACTTTCTCCCCGGAATCACACCCGTTATCGCACATGAAAATGAAAAAAGCTTGCCACCTCTTTCTATCGCTGATTGTAGCCCTGTCATTATTCGGGTGTGACGCCCCCCCTTCCGAAGAGGAAAAAGCAGCCCCAAAACCCGCCCCCAGGGCCGCCAAACCGAAAGCGGCACAGGAACTCCACGCAAAGGGGCTTAAGCTCTACAAGGAAGAGAGATACGGGGACGCCATAGAGGCATGGCTCGAAGAGGCGGAACTGGACCCCGGGGATGCCAATATCCTGAACAATATAGGGATAGCCTACAGGTCGCTCAAAGATAAAAAAAAGGCGATCGAGTACCACAAAAAAGCCATTGAACTGAACCCGAACTTCGGCAAGGCCTATCAGTCCCTCGGCCTGGCTTACCATAAAATAAGGGGGGCCAGGGAAAGAACAAAGGCGTTCAGCAAGGCCGCCGAGCTTAACTACGATCCCGCGTACAGCTACTTCTATCTCGCCCTTGCCCACTTTGACCTCCAGGAGTACGAAGAAGCCGCCCTGGCGTACGAGAAGGCCATAGGGCACGGCATGAACACCCATCGGGTATATTACAACCTCGGCCACACATATATGGAGATAAAGGACTTTAATAAGGCGGCCGATACCTTCAAAAAGCACATAGCGCTGGGCTCACCATACACCGGGGCGCACATGTATCTCGGCGAGAGCTACGCGTCCGCCGGCATGTCCGAGGCCGCCATGGCGGAGTTCGAAGTAGAGGCGGAGTTGAACCCGGGCATAGGGCATAAGGTCGAACTGGCTATACTGAAGACCGAGGCCATGAGAAACCCCACGGCCGGGGCGTTTTTCAAGGTAGGCAAGCATATAAAAGAACACATGATACGGTACCGAGAAGAAGCGAAAGAGGCGCTCCGGGAAGCGCTCCGCCTCGACCCCTCCTACCCCGGGGCCCACCTTCTTATCGGCAAGATACACGAAGAAAACATCCCCGGAAACACAAAATCGTTCTACCTGGCCAAGGACGAGTACGAAAAGGAGCTTGTCGTAAACCCCGGCTCCGAAGAGGCCATGAAAGGCTTTAAACGGCTCAAGGCAGAGATCGAAGACGACGTCGACACCACCTCCCTCTTAACCGACCAACACTCGGCCTTCAGTGGGCTTAAGTTCCCCCAGAAGGGCATCGTAGGCACGGAAGGGGCGTCCACATACTACATCTCCTTAATACCTAAGGGAACTCTATCGGCGGGCAGTGAACTATCCATCGCGTATATATACGACCGCAGGCTCAAAAGAGACTATAGAGACTATAATTACTACTACGTGCTGGACGACAAAAAAACGCTGGTCAACGCGAGGGACGTAATACCGCTGAGCGTATACGAAAACCCGGCTTACATATCCCCCAAAGAGAAAATCGAGGTGATAAAGGTGCCCGTCAGCGCCAACCTGCAACCCACGGAGGACGAATGGTCTACCCCGCGCTACTACCTCTGGCTCAAGACCGACGACAAAAAAATGGTCCTCCTCGATAAACACCTCTACGGCGACCTTCCGGTGAGCTGGTCGCCGGATGAGCGCTACCTGTTCGTGGACCGGACGGGAACTGTTTTCTCTTCGGACGGCTCCAGGGAATGGCACCTTAAAAACCCGGGCCCGCCACCGTCGAGCGGGCTGTCGCCCCTGGCTTTCTACACGGACGATTATACCTCCCCGGTATGGCACAACGGCTCCCTATACCTCCGCGGCATAGGACCCGACGACAGGGTCTACTCCTTCAACCCCGAAACCGGGAAGTTTAAGATATTCTTGGAAGTCGATTACGGCAAAGTTGCCGATTTAAATAGCTGTGGCATCATGGCATGGGATTCCATTGAGGTTGAAGGCGGCACGATAAAGGCGCGCTTCTACAGGGAAGACCCCTCCCCTCCGGACAAAGATAAGGATATTTTATTACTCGATCTTATCGCAGACGAGAGCGGGAATATCGTCGAGGAAATAAAAAACTGGCGTGCACAGTCGGACTTCCAGTAGGCTGGCCTGCCGTTTGTAAACACCCTTGCTATCGGGAAGAGTGCCCCCCTGCTTCCCTATTTAAGAAGCTCGTCTATGGCGGCCTTGAACGCGGGATAGGGCTGGGCGCCCCTTATAATCTTTCCCTTTATCTTCCCGCTCTTGGTGGTCTTTCCAATCACAAACGAAGGGGTCCCCCTGATCCCTATCTTCTGCCCCGCCGCCATGTCGTCCCTTACCTCCTGGGCGTACTTCCCGCTATCGAGGCACTTGTTATACCTGTCGGACTCGAGGCCGAGCTTCTTACCGTAACCCCTCAGGTCGTCCAGTTTCATGGCGCTCTGGTTCGCGAATATCGTGTCATGCATCTCCCAGTACTTTCCCTGCTCCCCGGCGCACTGGGCCGCCTCGGCGGCCTTCTGGGCCTGCTTGTGGAAAGGCAGCGGGAAGTCCCTGAAGACGTATCTTGCCTTTCCGCTGTCTATATACTCCTTCTTTATCTGCGGCATGGTCTGTTTGAAGTGCCTGCTGCAGAAGGGGCACTCGTAGTCGGAGAACTCGATTATGGTCACCGGAGCGTTCCTATCGCCCAGGACGTAGTCGTCGTCTATACCGGTCTCCGCCTCGGTTGCGGCGGCGGCCTGGGCGGGAGGCCTCTGCTGCTGCTGCTGCGCCTGTGTACGGGACTTGAGGAACCTCTTTATCTCACTAATGTCCTTCTTTATCTGCGAGATGTCCTTTTTTATCTCCTGCAGCTCCTCCTGCACACCCCCCTCAGACCCGCCTTCGGCGTATGCCGCCGGCACCTGAAGCAGGAAGAAAAGGACCGCCGGGAATATCGGGAATACATATTTTCTCATCTCAAAGACCTCCGATTTTTTATGGGTGGCGCCGGGCATAAAAAAGGCTTACTTACACACAATGGCAGTCCCAACGGGAGTCGAACCCGTGTTTTCGCCTTGAGAGGGCGATGTCCTAGGCCACTAGACGATGGGACCGGTATATCCGGTATATATAGACCTCGGCAGGAAAGTAATCTACCCTAATCCGCCCGTTTTGTCAATCCTTCAAAGGGGGGTTGCGGATTAGCCCCCCCTCCCCCGCGCAAGCTTGACAGATACAGCCTTAATGTTATACTCCTAACAATACGAATGGCGGGCGACGTACGGCAGCCCTATATCCGCTCTTCGGCCCTACCCTTCGGTCTAACAAAAAGGACGGAAACGATGAAGATGGAAAAAACTCTCTTTCTCGCGGCAATCCTTATCACCTCCCCGGCCACACCGGTCCATGCCGGCTTCCTCGACAAACTCATGGACAGCCCCATCTTCTCTCCCCAAAAGACCGCGACCGACAACGAGACCATAGTATCCGCCCTGAAGGAGGCGCTCTCCATAGGCACGGAGAACGCTGTCGGCTCGGTCTCCAGACTCGACGGGTACTTCGCCAACGAGATCATCCGGATACTCATGCCCCCTGAGATAGGCAAAGTGGCCAAAGTCCTCCGGAGCGCCGGGTTCGGGTACAAGGTAGACGAGTTCGAGTTGAGCATGAACCGCGCCGCGGAGAGGGCGGCACCCGAGGCCGCCGCCATATTCATCGGCGCCATAAAGGAGATGAGCTTCGAGGACGCCGTAAAGATACTCGACGGCGACGACACGGCGGCCACCGACTACTTCCGCTCGAAGACGTCCGGGAGTATCCATAACGCCTTCGGCCCCATAGTCTCCTCGGCCATGAACGAAGTGGGCGTTACGCGTTACTACAAGGGCATGGTGGACGCATACTCCTCGATACCCTTTACCGGAAGCGTGCTCATCGACCTCGACAAGTACGTAACGGACAGGTCTATCGACGGCCTCTTTTACATGGTGGGCGAAGAAGAGCGGAAGATAAGAACTGACCCGGCGGCAAGGGTAACCGACCTCCTGAAGAGCGTCTTCGGGAAGTGAGACGTAACCACCGGCGACCGGAGGCCGCGAGGAAGGCCGGAGAAAACAAGAAGGCGCTTGATATCTACACGTTCTTCATAAATAAGTACCCGGACTCCGACTTCATAAACTACTGCAGGGGCGAGTGCAGGAAGCTCGGGGGCAAGCCGTAGGAACGAGGGGGGGGGGAGGACGGAAGGCGGGGAGGGAGAGACGGCCCCATTGTTAACGGTATGAACTATAATAATAATAAAAAGGGCGGCCTAAAGGCCGCCCCCACCAAATAATAGTCGCGATTATCGTACCATCTCTCCTCTCCCCTACCCCCCCTCGCGTTTCAAAAACTCCCCGAGGTCCTTGTCCGTCACGGCTATGTGGTTCATAAGCCAGTATACGACCCGCGTCTGTACCTCTTCGGCGAAGTTGTCGCCGCCCGGCAGCCCGCTCTTCAAATCCGAAAGGTGCTCTATGAACTCGGTATGCTCCTCGATGTGGGAGAGCGTGTCGGGATAGTTACGCTTGCTCATTGCCTGCTCTTCGTCGTGGAAGTGCACGACCACGTACTCGTCGAGGAAGTCGAGGAGTTTTCCGACCTCCTCCGTGCCTTCGCCGCGCACCAACGCATCGAAGAGGCTACGGGCCCTCTTGAAGAGTTCCTTGTGCTGTCTGTCCTGCCAGCCTATACCGGTTGCCAGGTCTTTACTCCATTCTACCTTCATTATTCTCCTATTCCGGTTAGTTCAGCCTCTCCCCCGCCCCCTCTCGAACGGCCGTGAAGGGACGGATGAGAGACGCGGGCAGTTTTGCGTCATGCCCGGGACCGTTTTCGTGACCCCTCGCCGCAGTGGGCTACCCTCGGCAATATGAACCTCTTCATAGGAACCCCTCCTTTCCCGTTACTATCTAAGGGCCCGTTAACGAACCCCCTAACGGCCCCCGGCCCTATGCCGGCACGGCCATACTCTCAACCCCTTTTTTCGCCGGGCAATAGATCAGTCGCTTTCCTTCTCCACGCTGAATTCCATGGTATCGCCCCAGAAACCGGTCTGGGAGAGCGCCTCGCTCTCCCACCTGAGGACCTTCAGGTGGTCCTTCTCCATCTCGAGGAGGTTCGTAAGGAAAACCTTCTCATCGGGGGTCTCCGCTCTTTTGAGCATCTCGAGGTAGGCGTCAACGGCCTTCTCCTCGCTCTCCATGGCGATCTTCACGGCGCTCAAGTCGCCCGGGTCCAGCTTGAGCTTATCCAGCATTTCGTTCTCTTCGGGAAATATCGGGAGCCCTTCCTTCTCAAAGATACCCTCGCCGGTCTTAACCGCGTCGTCGTAGCCGAGCCATCCCTTGCCCTCTTCAAGGGCGTGGACCATGGCCGCTATCGCCCTTATGTGGTCAAGCTCCTCCTTCGCGAGGTGTACGAACACGTTCTTGCCCCTTTCGTTCTCCACCATCTCGGCGGCGGCCGTATAGAACCTGTGCCCCGTCATCTCGGTCCTTACGGCCACCCTGAGATCGTCTATAATAGACGCCGGCCCTTTCTTCGACATATCTTTCAACTCCTTTCGCTTTAACCCTTACCCGCCCCTTTCCACGTCCTTCTTCTTCTCCAGAGCCTCGCCCCTTATCTTCTCCTCGCACGCCTGACAGATAACCACGTCAGAGGGCTTGCCGCATACCGAGCAGTAATGCTTTCTCTCTTCTTTCCCTTTTTTTTCTTCTTTCTTCTCTTCCATTATGACCACCTCCAGTAAATTTTTCCGCTCTATGCCCTTCCTCCCGATATCGAACTGAGCCTGTTCTTAAAAGAAAAACCCTTGAGCCCCGAATTCCCAACGCCCTTCCCCTGCGTGAGCACCTTGAAGGTATCGCCCACCCCGCCGGGCATTATAAGCTCTTTTATCCCCTGGTTGTGCTTTATCTTATCGTAGTCGCCGGGGGCGCCTCCCCCCCCTTCCCCGACCTCTTGCAGCTCCTCCATTATGCCGAGGCCAAGGAGAAATTCGCTCTGGGTGGCGAAGCCCATGGGTTCCATGCCCGCGTCTCTTCCGGCCCGGACGAGCCCGGTGAAGTCCACGTGGGCCGTTATGTCCTGAGAGCCAACGTTCCTGTACGGGTCGTCGTTAAGCGTATTTCGGAAGTGGCAGAGCAGCGTGCCGTCCTTCCTCCCCGGACCGGGCGCGTATAACTCTTCGGCGGGGTAGCCGTAGTCTATGGTGAGGACATAGCCCCTCTCCATAAGGGCCGCCGCCCTCCCCATCCACTCCACCGCCAGAAGCCCTGCCTCGGCCTTATGTCCTGGAGCGAGCGCTATTCCCGCGTCTTCGAAGTACCGTGGGATATCACCTGTGGAAGGTTCTTCCTCCACGTCCACGAGCCTTCCCTTATCGAGCCCGACGTATATCTCCTTCAGCCCGTCCTCCCTCCTGACGACCCTGTGGAAGGGCAGGCTGTCGAAGAACTCGTTCGACAGTATGCAGCCGATAAAGCCCGTGCCGAGACCTTCTATATCCTCTATATTCTCGTGCCAGCTTACCTTACCCGTAGCGGTTTCCCTCAAGGCCGGGTTCTTCTCTATAAGGTGCGCCCCAAGGGCTTCGTAAAAATCCGGGTAGCGCTCGCGTGCCGTGGCGACTATCCCTTTCGAGAGCCACCCCCTGCCCGCCCCCGGCTCGATAAGCCTGAAAAGCGGCGGGGAGTCCAGAGAGGTCCACATCCCGTAGACCTCTTTCGCTATGGTCACGGCGAAGACGGGGCTTATGTCGAGGTTCGTTATGTAGTCCCCGCCGCCCCCGCCCCCCCTCCCTCCACCCCATCTATCGGTGGAGGAGGTGTAGTAGCCGCCGCCTGGCTGGTAGAGGGCAAGGTCCATAAACTCAACGAACGTTATGGGGCCGCCCTTCTCTATACGCCCTTTAATCTCGGCGAGCGGGCCGCCCGAGGGCCCTTCCCCTGAAGATAGCCCGGCTTCGTTTTTAATAACCGGCTCCTATATCATCCCTCCTGTGGCAAGGGTCCTATCCAGCCGCCTCCGTTACTTCCACGAACGCGCCCCTTGGCGCGTAGCACGTAGGGCATACGTCCGGCGGCTCGTCCCCCTCACAGGTGTAGCCGCACTCCAAGCAGCGCCACATTTTTGCAGGCATGGTTTTCTCTCTCCTTTATTACTTGCCGAGCACGGTCTCCCAGGTATCCGCATGCTCCTCCTCGTCGGCGAGTATCTCCTCGAGCATGCGTCTTGTGGTTACGTCGCCGAGCTTGTCGCAGAGCTTTATGT
Organism: Thermodesulfobacteriota bacterium; assembly: GCA_036482575.1. Lineage (NCBI taxonomy): Bacteria > Pseudomonadati > Thermodesulfobacteriota > Thermodesulfobacteriota bacterium. The sequence continues at coordinate 3,948 of JAZGJJ010000198.1, read as the reverse complement.
GCTCTTTATAGCGAGCTATCGCCTCGTTCTCGGCCTTCAAATCGTCGGCCACCATCTTCTTGAGCGTCCCGCCCCTCTTGCCCGGCAGGGCTTTCTGGATGGGGATCCCGCCGAGGTAGCCTATCCTCTCGGCCAGCCTCTCGGCGTGCTTCATCTCGTCTATCGCACTCTCTTTGAATATCTCCTGGACCGCCGGGCTCTCCACCCCCTCGACCTCGTAGTGGTGCCCCATGTACTGGATGATGGCCCCGAGCTCGAAGGCCCTGTCGAGGTTCAGTGCGTCAAGGATCTTTTTATTGCCTTTCTTTGCCATATCTCCTCCTTTTTATATAACCGCGTTATTTTACCCCCTTTACCCCGACCCCGCAATACAATTATACCCCATAATCCGTTGATTTCCATCTTTTCCATCTTTTCCATGATTTCCATTATTTCCCCCCCCCCGTGCGCCGGAGGGCTAAGATAAAAGCGTCATCGCTATATTGTATATGTAGAGCCAGACCGAGAGGACGACCATGGCTCCGAAGGGCCAGACGAACGTCGGGGAGACAGGGGACTTCGGGAAGCGGCTCCCTATCCACACCCCGGCCATGCCGACGAGCCCGAGGTTTATAAGCCCGAAGTGCAGGTAGGCGAGGGTTGGGCTGTGGAGCGTCTTTCCGGTGAACATGGGTAGCAGCGAATAGGAGAAGCCGAAGATCATCATGGAGATCCAGCCGATGAGCCCGAAGTGGGTGTGGGCGGGCATGAGCCTCAAGGTCCACTTACCCCTCATGAACGCCATGCAGAAACCCATTGCAGTGCCAGCGGCGAGGTAGATGAGGCCTGCCGCGAGAAAGAGTTTGGCCGGTCCTTCCATAGTGGGGTAAGGTTATTACAGAATCAGGCGTTGCTCAAGGTTTTTTTCCCTTTCTTCCATTTTTCTTTATTTCCATTTTCCGTCTTCCTACTTCCAGAGCCGGGAGACGACCTCGAACAGCGCGATGAGGGCCGCAAGGGCCAGAAGCATCGCGGGCAGCTCCCCCCATGAGAGCGTACCCACCAGGACGTCAAGGAGGAGAAAGAAGGTGACAAGCAGAAAGACGCCTCCGTATATGAAGTACTTCCCGCGGCCCTCTTTATCCGGCGTGAGTTCGCTCATAGCCCCGTCTCCGCCCTGACCTTCTCCATGAGTCCGGTAAAGCTCTCGTCCCCCTCACCCGTAATCATACTTATCTCCTCCCTCCCCCTGCCGACCCCGAGTTCTATAGCCCGCTTTATCTGCTTCTGGGCCCAGACGTCCTTATCCACAACCTTCGGCCACTTGCCGAAAGACTTTATCACGCCGAGCCCCACGATATCGGCGGCCACCCGGTCGCCGCTGGCCACTATAATATTGGTGTCGGCCGGGGTCCCCTCCCACGGCCCGCCCTCCACCATGGAGACCGTACCGTCCACTATATTAAGCTCCGGAGCGTAAGCCAGGTTGAACTCGCTTACGAGTTCCTCCCAGTGGGATGAGTCCACCAGATAGGGCCGCTGCTTAAGGTGCGTGCAACCTATAAAGTTCTTCAGGGATATGGTGTAACTGGCCGATTTATGTGTCTTTATTACTGGCAGGTTGACTATGATATCCGCCTTATAGAGCCACTCGGTAACGTAGGCGCTCTCCACGTACCTGGCCCCCTTAAGCGGCACCTCGACCCAGCCGTAGTCCTCGAAGACGACCACCTCTCCCCCGGCCTCCCGGGCGGCCTCCGTTATGCCGCACCTCCGCATGTTCCTCTTCGTCGAGAGGGTCAACATGGCCGACATGTCGCCGACGTAGACCTTCGCGGCGCCCTCCTCGTAGAGTATCCTCACCACCGCCCCGACGACCTCCGGGTTGGTAGTAGATGGGTGCGGCTCGCCCGAGACAACGTTCGGCTTAACGAGTACGGTCTTTCCCTTAAGCCCGAGCTTTCCGAAACCGCCGATAAGGGAGACGGCCTCCCTTACCATCTCCTCCGGCGTGCCCCTGCCAGAGACGCCGACGAGCGCCTTGCCGCCACGGGTAAAGAGGTTGGCTTCCCCCCTCGGCTCCTTCTTTTCCTTGGGTTTAAAGAAGACGTCTGCCATCGCGGAGCTGTGCCTCAAGGTCAGAAGCGCCCCGCCCGCAGCGAGGACCTTAAGCAGTAGACGCCTTGAGAGCATATCTTACTCCACCAACTTCTCCATATCGAGCTTTGGAATGTTGAGAGCCGATCGCCCTTCGAGAGCCTCAGGGTGACCGGCCCAGAGGTGCCCTACTCCACCACCGTCTTGAGCTCCGCCATCTCCTCTATTATATGTCTGCATCCCGCCTCTTCGAGCTCCCGCCTGCCCCTGAAACCGTAGGCCGCGCCGATAACCTCCACCCCGGCCCCCCTTCCGGCCTCGCAGTCCACGGAGCTGTCGCCGACGAAGACGGTCCTCGGCACCTTGACCCCCGCGCTCTTTATGACCTTCAAGAGCGGCTCGGGATGCGGCTTCTTGTGCTCGACAGAGTCCCCGCCCAGGACCTCCATAAAGAACGAGGCGAGCCGCAACTCGTCGAGTATCTTACGAGTAAGGCCGATGGGCTTGTTGGTCACGATCGCCATCTTTTTGTCCCTGCCGCTGAAATGCTCTATGGTATCCACCACCCCGGGATAGGGACGCGTGTTGACCACCAGGTGCTCACCATAGAATTTTAAAAAAACCTCCCGCGCCTCGTCTATCCTCCGTGCGGGCTCCTCGGGCATCATCTTCTCCAGGAGCGGCCGTATGCCCCAGCCGATGCACTCCTTTATCTCGCCGGGCCCGAGCTGCCCGTAGCCCATGCTCTTCAAGGTCATATTCGCGGCCCAGGCTATATCGCCGCTCGAATCTATAAGAGTGCCGTCAAGATCGAACACTATAAGGTCGGCCCCTAAAACCACTACGTCATACCCTCCTCTCCCGGTCTTTAGCCAAAAGTATAGCACAGTTCTCCGGCGTTGCCATACCCCCCTCATTGGAGAGTTGAAAGGTGGACAACAACCCCCGCCTTCTGGTACTATTCGAGGGGACTTACGTAAACAAGGAGGAGAGCGATGCTCAGGAAGGCCCGTGTGGCCGGCCAGTTCTACCCCGGAGACCCGGCGGAACTGAAAGAGTCCCTCAGGGACTTTATGGGCCGCGAGAAGGGCCCGGAAAAAGAAAAAGACACGCCCGTCGCGCTCATAGCCCCGCACGCGGGCTATATCTACTCCGGCGGGGTGGCCGGAGCGGTCTACGCGGCAATAAAAGTCCCGGATAACGTCCTCCTTATAGGCCCGAACCATACGGGCCTCGGGGAGAGGGCCGCCGTGATGGACGAGGGCCAATGGGAAACACCGCTCGGCATAACCGATATAAACGAAGAGCTCGCGGAAAAGGTCGTCGCCTCATGCGCCCTCTTCTCGACCGACCCCACGGCGCACCTCGGCGAACATTCGCTCGAAGTCCAGCTGCCGTTCATTCAAGAGCTTAACCCCGGGGCGCGGATAGTACCGCTCACCGTCATGCCCGCGAGCATTAAATCGTGCGAAGAGATGGGAGAAGCCATAGCCGACGTCCTCAAGGACTACCCCGAAAAGGTACTTATCGCCGTAAGCTCGGACATGAACCACTACGAGCCGGATAAGATAACACGAGAAAAAGACAAGCTGGCCCTCGATAAGGTCCTTAAGCTCGACGCGGAAGGACTGCTGAACATAACCGGCGAGAACGATATAACCATGTGCGGCGTGGTGCCGACGGCCATAGCAATAACCGCGGCCAAACGGCTCGGCGCGAAAGAAGCCGAACTCGTAAAGTACGCGACATCGGGAGAGACGAGCGGAGACTATAACCACGTAGTCGGCTACGCCGGCATAGTGATAAAATGACCTTTAGTTCCGGGGGGGGGGGGGGGGGGGGGGGGGGGGGGGGGGGGGGGGGACCACACCC
>JAZGJJ010000197.1 GCA_036482575.1 Thermodesulfobacteriota bacterium | reverse complement strand
GCCAGATGAACGAGGACGACACCTCCAGGATGCTCTCGTTCCTAAGCGAGATCGACTACAGGAGGACTACCGAACCCCTGCGGGCCGACCTCATACTCATAAACACATGCACCATAAGGGATAAAGCCGAGCAGAAGGTCTACAGTACTCTCGGGAGACTCAAGGCGATCAAGAGGGACAGGCCGGGGCTCGTTATAGGCGTAAGCGGATGTGTGGCCCAGCAAAAGGGTGACTCGCTCTTGAAGAGGATCCCCCACCTTGACATGGTGGTGGGCACCCATAACATCCACAGGCTCCCGCTCCTCCTTAAAGAGGCGTCCTCCGGGAGGAGAGTAGCCGCAACGGAGCTCTCCGATACCATAGACGGGGAAGAGTACCGCAGGTCAAAAGAAGCCGGGGTAAAGACCTTCGTTAACATCATGCGGGGGTGCAATAACTACTGCTCCTACTGTATAGTCCCCTACGTAAGGGGAAGGGAGGTCAGCAGGGCCGCCCGGGAGATTATCACGGACGTGAGGGGCCTCGCGGCGGGAGGGACCAAAGAGGTAACCCTCGTAGGGCAGAACGTAAACTCCTACGGCGGCGAGGATGAGATATCCTTCCCGGAGCTCCTCAGAAGGGTCGCCGGGGTCGACGGCATCGAGAGGGTGCGGTTTGTAACCTCGCACCCGAAGGACATATCCGAAGAACTTATCGCCCTTTTCGGCGAGGAGCCGAAGCTTGCAAGGAGCGTCCATCTGCCGGTACAGTCAGGCTCCGACAGGGTGCTCGAGAGGATGAGGAGGGGGTATACGGCCCGGGACTACCTCGGAAAGGTTTTACTCCTCAAAAAACTATATCCGGGGATATCCATAACCACCGATATAATCGTGGGCTTCCCGGGCGAGACGGACGAAGAGTTCCAGGCAACGATGGAGATATTGGGGGAGGTGGAGTTCGACGGTGTGTTCTCGTTCAAGTACTCCCCGAGACCCGGCACCATGGCGGCCACGTTCGAAGACCATGTGGATGAAAAGATAAAGGTCCGGAGGCTCGACATCCTCCAGTCCACCCAGAAGGAGATAAGCGCAAGGAAGAACGCGGAGATGGTAGGGAGGCTAAAGGCGGTGCTGGTCGAAGGGGTGAGCAAGGGTTCCGCCGAAGAGCTTACCGGGAGGACCGAGTGTAACAGGGTGGTGAACTTCCCGGCGGATGCGGACATTATCGGGGAGATGGCTCGTGTGCTTATAACGGACGCCTACGCGAACTCCCTTCGGGGTGTCTCCCAGGAAAGGAGTCTTCTATGTTCTTGAAAATGACGGTGTCCGGCCTTACCATAGACCCCTTTACCAACGCCCCTGTAGTTATCCTCAAGGATACCGACGATAAGAACTCGCTCCCCATATGGATAGGTTTGCTGGAGGCAAGCGCCATAGCGGCGGAGCTTGAAAAAATACAGTTCTCCCGGCCCATGACCCACGACCTCCTGAAGGACGTACTCGGGCGCATGGACGTAACCGTCGAAAAGATAGAGGTGAACGACATAAAGGATAACGTCTACTACGCCACCATACACATAAACGTAAACAACACCTCTCACGAGATAGACGCGAGGCCCAGCGACGCCATCGCGTTGGCGCTGCGCACGAGATCTCCTATCTACGTCTCTACGGAGGTAATCGATAAGTCCAACAAGATGGAGCTTGACGACGCCGACGGCAAAAAACGTATCGATTCGAAAAAGTGGAGCGAACTCCTGGATGAACTCTCGCCGGAATCCTTCGGCAAGTATAAGATGTAGCAGGGCCCGCCCGTTCCCGCGGCCGTTCCCTCCCGAGCGGCTTACTCTATGGGTACTAAAAACGAAAGGACTCTCTTGACCTTTGAGCAAGACGGCAAAACCAGCTAAAAAAACCTCGCCCGCCGCTAAAACCATGGAGGAGCTAAAGAGCCGTTTCCACGATGCCTTCTTCATGAACGAATACGGGAGGCTCGAGGCCATACGCTCGGAAAGGTACGGGAACCAGTTCTCGGTAATCCTGACCCATATCGACGCCTTTCAGGACAGGAAACAGGTCCCCGACAAGAAAAAGTTCCTGGACTTCCTGAAAGAGGTGGTCACGACCATCCAGCAGGTGGTGAGGGACTGCGACGTGGTGGGCATGCTCGAAGACAGACGGATCATAACCGTCCTCCCCCATACGGATTACTTCGGCGCGTTGATCACCATACGGAAGCTTACAAAGGCCGTCACCAAACTTAAGATGGCGGATGGGCACGCCGCCCCGGTCATATTCGCCCAGGCCACATACCCCAAAGACGCAAACGGCTACGGGGAACTCGTCGGTGTGGCGAGCAAGAAAATATCGGAAAGGAAAGATTCCCTCTGGGAAAAACTCTCCCTCAAGGATAAGATCTTCTGGGAAATAACGGCGTCCGTCCTCGGCAAGGGGCATGAAGGCAAGGGCTATAGCAACTTCGATATCGGCCAGGGCCAGGACATCCCACGCCCCTTTATGGATGTGATCGGCGATATGGTAATAAAGGAGATAACCAGAGTCCCGGACAAAAGGGGCATACTCTACATCGGAACGAAGAGCCTGGAACTGGACCGTCATATGAAAAAACTACTCGACTCCGCGGGCACTACCGCCACGAAGATATTCGTTGTCGGCGAGGACGTGGGGGGCAAGTTCGAGACAAAGGGCGCGACCCCCATAGCCCTGTCGGACCACCGCCTCGGCGAAGTCACCTTCACCTTCTTCCTGAACGAGGACCTCGCCTATGCGTTCCTCTGCAAGGAGAGCTGGGGTGATACGTTCACGTGTTTTCAGACTTCCGACCCGTACTTTGTCGACGGCCTGCTGGCCAAGTTCCAGAAAGACTACTCGCTTCAGGAGCAGCTCTGATGGCGGAAAACAACAAAATACTGCTCGCCCTTAAAGACCCCGAAGAGGCCGCCGAGATCTCGGAGTATCTGAAGGCAAAGGGCTGCGAACTCACGGACGCGGCCGACGGCGCCAAGGCCATCGAGATGTCGCTTAAGGAACCGCCGCTGCTTATAGTCATCGACGTTGACCTTCCGGTAATAAGCGGGGACCGGGTTTTCCAGATACTTACCAACAACCCACACACCGCCAAGGTGCCGTTCGTCTTCCTCTCCGACAGCGTTGCCTACGTAAAGGCCTTCCGGGTCGGCAAGGACATCTTCCTCACAAGGCCCTTCAACGTCGAGGAGTTGTTCGGAAGGATAAAACAGACGCTCCTTTCCACCGGCAAGGAGGAAAAAGAGGCCGACACGGGGGAGATGCGCGGAAGCCTCGCCCACATGTCGCTCGTGGACCTCCTGCAGGTACTGCACTTCAACAAAAAGGAAGGCGAACTCAAGGCAACCTCGGGGAAGATCTCGGGGACGGTCTACATAAAAGACGGTCAGATATACAACGTCCTCCTGGGCGAGGCGGAGAAGGAAAAGGCGCTGTTTCGCCTCCTGTCATGGAAGGAGGGCACCTTTGAGTTCCTGCCGGAACCGATAAGCGTCCCCCAGAGGATGCAGTCCTCGACCGGGAACCTCCTGATGGAGGGGATGCGGCAGCTTGACGAGTTCGAAAAATCAAAGCACCTCTTCCCAGACGTGGACTCGACCCTTAAGCCCAAGGTCGACACCACCACGCTGCCCAAGGGCCTTAAGCCCATAATATACGAGGTCCTCTTCCTCCTGGACTTCCACTCGAAGGTCGGGGACCTGTCGGACCACTGCTCGTTCCCAGACTACGAGATATACAAAACCCTTACGAGCCTCATAAACAGGGGCATACTCGAAGTGGAGGAAGCGTCCGAGGAGACGGGGGCGCTGGAGGAGGAAGAGAAGGAGTTCATCTCCTCCACCCAGGCCGTACTGATAAAGGAGAAGGTGGTAAACAGGTGGCCCGAGATGTTAAGCGTCAACTTCGGAAAGATATTCCTCGTCCCATCGTCGGTCGGGTCGGCGATGGAGTTAATCCACGCCTGCAAACGCCTTCCGGGCTTTTCCCTGAGCCGCGCCATATCCTCTTCAAAGGCCTCCGAGGAGGTCCCGCTCGGGGAAATAGGGGCCCTGAAACTCTACGGCGGGATGGAGGTGGTCTTCTTCGTCGTCCCCACGGTGAAGCATATGCTCCCTCTCTTGAGCGCCTTCTCCACGAACCTCATAGGGCTCATGCTCCTGTGCTCCGAGGAAGATACGGATTACCTGCCCGAGCTCGCCGACACAAAGAACGAGATCCTCCGCAAAAGACGCGTGCCGGCGGTCCATATCTTCTCGGGCTCCGGTAAGCCGGAAGGCAAGGTGGCGGACTCTTTCAAAAAGGCCTTCTCCCTCGAGTCGGACGAGCCGCTTTTCACGTTCAACCCCGCCTCGGCCGACGACAGCATATTCAAAATACTCCAGGCCCTATTCCAGCGCCTCATAAAAGAGGACTATGTCTCCACCATGGCCGCTCCGGTATGATGGACTTCCATACCCATACCCTCCTGAGCGACGGGGCGCTCCTGCCCTCCGAGCTATTGAGGAGGGCCGCCGTAATGGGATACCGGGCGCTCGCCATAACAGACCACGTTGACGGCTCCAACCTCGAACAGGTGCTCGCTCAGGTCCACGGCTTCCTCAAATCAATCGACCGGGAGGGGGGGGGAGGGGGAGGAGAACCGACCGTGCTCCCCGGCGTGGAACTCACCCACATACCACCGGACCGTATAGGGACTGCGGTCGAGGCCGCGCGCGGGCTCGGGGCCGGGGTGGTCCTCTGCCACGGCGAGACCGTGGTGGAACCCGTGGCGCCGGGCACCAACATGGCCGCTATAAAGGCCGGGGTGGATATCCTCGCACACCCGGGGCTGGTAACGGCCGAGGAGTGCATTGCCGCGGCCGAGAACTCCGTCCTCTTCGAGATTACGGCAAGGTCGGGCCACTGCCTTACTAACGGACACGTCGCGGCCATGGCAAAGAAGTACGGGGTAGGGCTTGTTATAAACACCGACGCCCACGGACCGGGCGACCTGATAACAGAGGATACGGCGCTCAGGATAGTCTTGGGGGCCGGGCTTACAAAATCCGACTATGGGAAAATCAATGATAACTCCGAGGCATTACTCAATAGGGCCCTGGCTTAAGACCATCTCGATAGCGGGCTTGATAGCCCTTGGCGGCTGCGGCTGGTTTAAGAGAACCCCCGTAGCCGAGGTGGAAGTGGCGCCGGCGGCGGGGACACCGGACCTCACGTGGGGTACCTACCTGCACGACGAATACCGTACGAACTCCACGACCGAGGCGATCAAAGTGCCGCTTAAGTCCCTCTGGAAGAAGAGGCTGTCCCCCTTGAGGATACGTTCCCTTGAGGAGACCTCCTCCCCTGTAATCTCCGACGGCGTTGTGTTCGTGGGCAGCACCACGGGAACTCTTTACGCCCTTGACCTCGATAGGGGCAAAACACTTTGGGAGTTCAAGGCCGACTTCCCGGTGGAGGCCACGGCCACCGTTGCCGGGGGGATGGTCTGCTTCGGCTCGAGCGGGGGGATATTCCGCTGCCTCAACAGGGAGAGCGGCGCCGAGATCTGGCACTTCAACTCACGCTCGGAAATACTGTCGGCGCCGCTAATCGCGGACGGCCGCCTGCACTTCTCCTCTTCAGACAACAGACTCTACACGCTCTCGGCGGAGACGGGGGAAAAGCTCTGGAGCTACAGCCGCCCCGTACCGGGGCTTGTATCCACGAGACTCTTTAACGCCCCGACCCTTTCCAGGGAAAAACAAAAAATCTACAACGTTTTCTCCGACGGATATCTGGTCTGCCTTAACGCCGAAACCGGCAAGGAACTCTGGAAGAGAAGGATACTCCGGCAGACCCCCCCCTCCCAACGCGCCCGCCGCACGCCCGCGGTCAGGGGAGGCCTGGTCTATGTAATAGACGACGTAGGAGGGCTTCTCATGCTCGATGAAGATACCGGAGAGCTAATGGGCAAGTTCGGGGCGATAAAGGCCGTCGACTTCGCCGTGTCCGGAAAGGTGGTTTACGTGGCCGGCATGGACAGCCTGCTCGCGCTTAACCGGACGATGGGAAAAGTCCTCTGGACGAGGGAGCTCACCAGGGGAGTGCCTTCCTCCGTAGTACTCACGGCCACCCACCTCTTTATCTTCTCGAACAAAGAGTCCATCCCGTTCAACATGCCCACGCTTGCCAATACAAGCGGCCACGTAGAGGCCTACACGCTCCGCAAGGGCTCCCCGGTCTGGTACAAGAGACTCTCCTCCACCGTCTATACTAACGCCGCCGCAGCGGCCAACCGCATAGTCATCCTGACTTCGAAAGGCACGCTCCAGGTTCTCGGTACGGACCCTTCCCCCTGAAGCCATGGGTGAAAGGCTCAACATTGCCTTCATATGGCACATGCACCAACCGCTATACAGACACCCCTTCACGGGCGAATACCTGCTCCCCTGGGTGCTCCTGCACGGTACAAAGGACTACTACGACATGGTCTCCATCCTCGAAGAGTTCCCCGACATACACCAGACGTTCAACCTCGTCCCCTCCTTGATAGAGCAGATCGAGGAGTACGGCTCGGGCGAGGCCAGGGACAAGTACAGGAGCCTCACCCTTAAGCCGGCGTCGGAACTTACCGGGGAAGATAAAAAGTTCCTTCTCTTTCACTTCTTTCAGGCGAACCGGGACAACATGATACGCCCGCTTCCCGGGTACTGGGAGCTTCTTTCGAAAAGGGGCTTTTCCGGAGAACCGGACGAGGTCGGGGAGGCCGCCAGGTTCTTTACCGAAGAGGAGTTCCGCGACCTCCAGCTTCTCTTCAACCTCGCATGGATAGACCCGTGGATACGCGAAGCCGACCCGCTCCTCATGCGGCTCGTGGAAAAGGAGCGCGGTTATACGGAAGAAGACAAGCGCTCGCTCCTCTCCAAACAGATAGAGATAATAAACCGCATCATCCCGAAGTACGCCGAGATGAGCGAGAAGGGAGTCGTCGAGCTTACGACCTCCCCCTACTACCACCCCATAATGCCGCTCCTCTGCGATAGTTTCTCCGCCAGGGAGGCCGTCCCCGACATAGCGCTCCCAAAAGAACGCTTCTCGAACCCCGCCGATGCGGCGGCCCAGCTAAGGAGAGGGATAGAGCTTCATACCAGGACCTTCGGCAGGAGGCCGACTGGCATATGGCCCCCGGAGGGCTCGGTCAGCATGGGAATGCTGCCGCTCCTCGAAGAAGAGAGGATCGGATGGTTCGCGACCGACGAGGACATACTGGCACGCTCTCTTGGAAGGCAAATTCTGAGGGACAGTGACGGAGCCGCAAAGGAAATGTTCCTCTACAGGCCTTACTCCGTCCGGACGGGCGGAGAGGGCACCCCCATTACCGTCCTCTTCAGGGACAGGGTGCTCTCGGACCTCATAGGGTTCGAGTACTCGCGGTGGGAACCGGAGGCCGCGGCAGCGGACTTCATAAAGAGGCTTACGGGGATCTACGACTCGCTCGAAAAACCCGGCGAGCACATAGTAAGTATCATCCTTGACGGCGAGAACGCGTGGGAGAGTTACAGGAACGACGGGAGAGATTTTCTCCGCGCTATGTACTCCGCCCTTACCGGCCATCCGGCGCTCCGCTGCGTCAGGGTGGACGAGTTCCTATCGGAAACCGAATCGAGGGAAGAGCTGCCGGGGCTTTTCTCGGGCTCCTGGATAAACCATAACTTCCGGGTATGGATAGGACACCCCGAGGACAACACGGCCTGGGACTATATAGCCGGGGCCAGGGAGGCCCTTGTAAAGGCTTCGGGCTCGGCCGGGTCCGACCCCGGGGCGCTCAAGATGGTTGAAGCCGCCCGGGACGAGCTCCATGCGGCCGAGGGCAGCGACTGGTTCTGGTGGTACGGGGACGAGCACGCCTCCATGAGCGACGGCGAGTTCGACGCCCTTTTCAGGGCGCACCTCACAAAGCTCTACGACCTTATCAAGGTCGAGCCCCCGACCTATCTCGACGTCCCGATAATATCCGCCGAGAGGGGTTTCAGGCCCGCCAGGCTCCCCACCGCCTTCATAGAGCCGGTCTTCGACGGAGAGGTAACCAACTACTACGAGTGGCTGGCCGCGGGCAGGCTCGAAAGGACATACGTAAGCGGCGCCATGCACAGGGGACCGGCCCCCGCCGTGGAAGGGGATAGAAAAGCCGGGCTCATCCACTGCGTATCCTACGGCTTCAACCTGGAGACCCTCTTCTTCCGGTTCGACTACTTGAAGGAGCTTACCCCGTATGAGCGGGAGTGGAGCTTTACGATAAACTTCCTCCACCCGAACCTTTTGAGGCTCAACGTACGGGTCGAGGGAAAAGAGGCGCGGGGTACGCTCTATACGCGCGGCACAGAAGAAGATGATACGTGGTCCGAACTCGGCGCGCTGGACCTGCTCGCCGCAGGTGACGTGGTGGAGCTCGGCATACCCTTCAAGGACCTCGGCGCCGCACCGGAGGGGGGGGAGGGGGGTGGAGAACTAAAGCTCTTTATAAATGTGGAGGGCGGAGTTGGTGGAGAGGGTGGGCTTGAAAGGTGGCCCGCAAAGGGTTTTCTCGTCGTAGACGTGCCGACCGAAGAGTTCGAAAGATATAACTGGATGGTTTAACTAGCCCATATAACTACCTGATATTACTATATTTATACCATGAAAAATGTCACTCCAGTCATGAGGCAATACCTCGACATCAAGTCCGGCTGCAAGGACGCGGTCCTCTTCTTCAGGATGGGGGACTTCTATGAGATGTTCTTCGAGGACGCGAAGCTCGCCTCCCGTGCCCTGGGCATAGCCCTTACCACCAGGGACAAGGAGCGGGATATCCCCATGTGCGGCGTACCCTACCACGCCGCCGGCGGCTACATAACGAAGCTCGTCAGGAAGGGGCACAAGGTGGCCATCTGCGAACAGATGGAGCAGCCGGGGCAGGGAAAGGGCCCTGTGGAACGGGCCGTAACCAGGATAGTAACCCCGGGGGTGGCGCTCGAAGACGAACTCCTGGAGTCCGGGAGCAATAACTTCATAGGGGCGGCATGCAGGGGCACGAGCGGCTCGGGCTTCGCCTATATGGACGTCTCCACCGGAGAGTTCAGGATCACGGACGTAAAGGACGGCGACTCTCTCACAGACGAGATAGCAAGGATAAACCCCTCCGAGCTCGTCCTGCAGGAATCGACCGATACCGCGGGGTTGCCCGTCCGAAACGTCACCTTCCTCGCCGCCTACGACTTCAAGCACGACGTCTCGCTCGAACGTCTTACCGCGCAGTTCGGGGTCGCCTCGCTCGACGGCTTCGGCTGCTCCGACCTTGTGGAGGGCACCAGGGCCGCCGGCGCGCTCCTCCACTACGTAAGAGATACCCAGAAGGCCGACCTCGGCCACCTGCGGCGCTGCACCCCCTACTACCCGGGCGACTATCTCGTAATGGACCACGCCACCAGAAGGAACCTCGAAATTACGGAAAACATGCGGAGCGGGGACCGGACCGATACCCTGCTCTCGCTCCTTGACCGTACCCGGACCGCGATGGGGGGGAGGAGGCTCAGGGAGTGGCTTACCTACCCGCTCGTTGATGAAGGCGAAATAAGAACGCGGCTGGACGGCGTCGAAGAGTTCGTGGAGTCGAGGGAGGTATCTCTCGAACTCGAAGAGCTCTTAAGTGGGGTTCACGACCTCGAAAGGCTTATAGGCCGGGTTTCACTCGGGATCGCCTCGCCGAGGGACCTCGTCTCGCTTAAGGAGTCGCTTAAGAAGGTGCCGGAGCTTAAGCAAGCCCTCGGCGGGTTCCGCGCTCCGATTACCGCGGCCGCGGCCGCCTCCCTGGACGGGGTGCCGGAGGCGGTCGAGCTCATAGAGGGTTCC
>JAZGJJ010000196.1 GCA_036482575.1 Thermodesulfobacteriota bacterium | reverse complement strand
GCTTCCGGGGGCTTGACAAGAGGTTTTTAAGGGTGGCCTTGAGGGGGAGAGGGGATAACGAGCTCTTTATTGCCGAGCTGGAGACTGTTCTGGGCGGCAGGGGGGTAGCGGCGGGGGCGGGGGGGGCATTCAGAAGGTAGTAGGGCGGTATGAGGATAGGGATAAACGCAAAGATCGTAGGCTCGTTCATGGCCGGTACGATGTTCGCGCTCCTCTTTATCGGGTGGTCGTACTTCGTAATCTGGGGGCTGCTCGGAACCGTAAGGGACGTCGATACCATATCGAGCCGCCTGGAGATAACCGGGGAGCTGAGCTTCCAGGTCCAAAAGCTCCTGAGGGTTTCGGGTGATTACCTCGCGACCGGCGACGTGGGGAAGAGGGGGGAGTTCGACGGGCTGATAACGGACATGTCGGCCCTTCTGCGGCGCCTTGAGGCGCACGGGGACGGCGAAAAGTGGATAAATACGCTCGCGTCGGTAAAGGACGGAGTGGGCAGGCTCGGAGAGATGACCGCCGGGCTTATGTCCGTGGACGACCCGGTGGGCAACCCTTTGGCGGCCGTATTCATGGATGACGCTACGGCCCTTGCCGAAGGGGTGATGAAGGGCGCCGAGGAGTTCCACAGGCTGACCGAAGAGGAGAGGAAGGCGATGGCCGTCGAGGCGGAGCGCCGCGCCGATCAGACCGTGGTGTTCTTCTTCGTCTTCCTCGGGGTGGGGGCGGTTTCGCTCGCCGCGCTCTACCTCTATTTGAGGCGCCACATAACCGGGCCGCTCCTGGCCTTTCACGAGGGTGCGGACGTAATCTCAAAGGGGGAGTTCAGCTACAGGGTGGACGTAACCACCGGCGACGAGATCGAGGACCTCGCCGGGGGCTTCAACAGGATGGCGGCGGCGCTGGAGGAGAGGGAGAAGAAGCTCCTCTCCCTTATAAAGGTGGTGGATAAGATGAACGAGGACTTGATGAGGGCAAGCCGATACAAGGCCGACTTTCTCTCGCATATGAGCCACGAGCTGAAGACCCCGCTTACCCACATCATGGGCTTCTCGGAGCTCCTGAAGCTACGCTCGGGTAACGACCTGCCGGAGCCCAGCCGTAAGTACGTGGATATCATCTGCGGGAGCGGGAAGGAACTTCTAAAACTTATCAATAACCTCCTCGACTTTACCGATGATATGGACAGTGAAGTTCTGGACGTCCGGGAGTTCGACCTTAAGGCGGCCGTGGAAGAGGCCGTGGAGGGCGTAAGGACGGTCGTCGACAGACAAGAGCAGACCCTCGATGTCGACGTCGATAAGGACATAGGGCTTTTCAAGGCGGACGCCGGGATGTTCAAGGAGATGGTAGCGAACCTCCTCTCTAACGCCTTGAAGTCCAACCCCAAGGGGGGTACCGTCACGCTCAAGGTTTCACGGTCTCGGGATGAGTACGGCGGACCGCTCAGGGTCTCTGTCACCGACAGCGGCCCGGGGCTGAACCCCGAAGAGATTGAGGCCGCCTTCAACCCCTTCGGGTCCGGAGACGGCCTGCCCCCGGCGAGGTACGATACGGGAATAGGGCTTGCGCTCACGAAGAGGTTCGTCGAGTTCCATGGAGGGAAGATATGGGGAGAAAGCGGCGACGGAGGGGGCTCTACCTTCATCTTCACCCTGCCTTCCGGCAGGGTGAAGGATAAAAAAGCCGAGGCCGTCGAGGAGGACGAAGACTAAGAGATGCCGTATTCGGTGGGAGGGTCGAGCTCCGGCTATAAGGCGTCTCTGGCGCTTATCATGGTTTTATCCCTGGCGGCCCTCTCCTATGCCGTTCCCATGAGGGAGAGGGCCGTTTCGTTTCACGTCACGACCGTGGCGGGCACGGGCGCTGTGGGGAGGAGCGACGGCAAGGCGCTTGAGGCCACCTTCAAGTGGCCGACGGGTGTCGCCGTAAGTCCGGACGGGACCGTGGTATACGTGGCGGACTATTCGAATAACCTCATCCGCAAGATAGACTCCCGGGGCAGCGTGACGACCTTTGCCGGCAGCGGTGAGGCCGGCTACGGGGACGGGGTGGGCACCGGGGCGGTCCTCCGGGGGCCGGACAATATAGCGGTAGACGCAGGCGGGAACCTCTTTGTTGGGGACGCCGACAACTTCAGGATAAGAAAGGTGTCTCCCGAGGGGGTGGTAACGACCGTGGCCGGGAACGGGCACATGGGCTATAGGGACGGGAAGGCGGAGGAGGCCATGTTCGGCTACCCGACGGGCGTTGCCGTTGACGCCGTAGGTAACGTCTATGTTGCCGACAGGAGGGCCCATGCCGTAAGGAAGATAACGCCGGACGGCACGGTCTCGACCCTTGCCGGCAACGGCAGGCCGGGGTACGCGGACGGCAGGGGGCTCGGCTCGCACCTCCGGGAGCCCGTGGCCGTGGCCGTGGACGGTCGTGGCACGGTCTACGTCTCGGACTCCGGCAACAACGCGATAAGGAAGATAACCCCCGACGGGACTATAACCACCCTTGCCGGCCGGAAGGAGGCAGGCTACAGGGACGGGGTCGGCACGGACGCGATGTTCTCCTGGCCTACGGGTATAGCCGTGGGCATGCACGGGATCGTCTATGTCTGCGATTCTGGCAATAATAAAATAAGAAGTATTACGCCAGGCGGCGCGGTAAGTACGGTGGCGGGGAGCCTCACCGGTGGGGCGATGGACGGCCCGGGCTTCAAGGCAAGTTTCAATTTCCCAACGGGCGTGGGGGTGGGCCGCCGCGGTACCATCTATATAGCGGACTCCGGCAATAACGCCATAAGGAAGATAACGTATGGCACCTTTATGGAGGCCTCACTCGGACAATGAAAGACGTCGAACATTCCCTCGCCCCCCCCGACCCACTCGACCCGCTCAATAGTGAACAGCTCTCGGCGGTCGAGCACACCGACGGCCCGCTCCTTGTAATAGCGGGCGCCGGCACGGGGAAGACAAAGGTCATAACCAGGCGGATCGCGCGCCTTATCGAGCGCGGTATCGACCCCGGCAGCATACTCGCCCTTACCTTCACGGAAAAGGCCGCAGGCGAGATGGAGGAGCGGGTGGACCGGCTCGTCCCTTACGGTTATACCAACGTGTGGATATCCACCTTCCATTCGTTCGGGGACAGGGTGCTCGGGGATAACGCCCTCGCGCTCGGGCTTGTGCCGGACTTCAAGGTCTTAAGCGAGGCCGAGCGCGTGATATTCCTTAAGGAGCACCTCTTCGACCTGCCGCTCGACTACTACAGACCCTCGGGCGACCCCACGCGCTACCTCTCCTCGCTCGTAAAGTTCATATCGAGGCTCAAGGACGAGGACGTCACCCCCGAGGATTTCCTCTCCTACTGCGACACTTTAGAAGAGGGGGAGGGGGGCGTTACCGAAGACCTCATGAAGGAGCGGAGGGAACTGGCCGGGGCCTACGCCAAATACGAGGAGCTCATGGCGAGGAGCGGCTACATCGACTTCGGGGACCAGATAGTCCTGCCGCTAAAGCTCTTCCGCGAGAAGCCGGCGGTACTTAAGCGCTACCGGGAGCGGTATCATTATATACTCACCGACGAGTTCCAGGACACCAACTACGCGCAGTCCGAGCTCCTGAAACTCCTTAGCGGCGAGCGGAGGAATATAACGGTCGTGGCCGACGATGACCAGAGCATATACAAGTTCCGGGGGGCGGCGATAAGCAACGTCCTGAAGTTCCAGGAGAGCTGCCCCGAGGCCAAGGTCGTTACCCTTACCCGTAACTACCGTTCGGTCCAGCCCGTGCTCGATGCGTCCTACAGGCTCATAAGGCACAACGACCCGGACAGGCTCGAGGTAAAGAGCGGCATAGACAAGAAGCTCGTCTCCGAGAGGAGCCGCGGCGGCGCCGGGGGAGAGGTCGCGCACCTCCACTTCGACACGCTTACGAGCGAGGCCGAGTTCGTGGCGAAGACCATTGAAGAGAGGGCCGGCGAGGGTAAGCGCGACTATAAGGAGTTCGCCATACTGGTAAGGGCCAACGCCGATGCCGAGCCGTTTCTGAGGGCGCTTGACCAGAGAGGGGTCCCGCACCGCTTCTCCGGGTCGAGCGGCCTCTATTCGCGCGAAGAGATACGGGTGTTGATATCGCTCCTCAAGGTCATAACAGACCACTCCGACAGCATGAACCTCTTCCACCTGGCGAGCTCTCCGGTATACGGACTCAAGGCCGCGGACGTCATGCCGTGCAACCACCTCTCCAGGAGGCGCCACCGGCCGCTCTTCCACGTCATGCGGGACGTGGCCCGGGGGAAGGACGTGCCCGCGGAGATATCCACCGAAGGTGTAGAGACCATCACGAAGGTCGTTCTTGACATAGAGCGCCTGAGCGAGATGGCGCTCAAGGAATCGACCGGAAGGGTTCTCTACACCTTTCTTACGGATACGGGGTACATAGTCTCGCTCTCGGCCGAGGACTCGGAGGAGGCCGTGGACAGCGTGAGGAACATAGCCCGCTTCTTCGAGATCGTCTCGCACATGGAGCAGTCGCTCTCGATAAAGGGAAAAAAGGTCCAGACGATGGTGGAGTACCTGACCCTCCTTATGGAC
>JAZGJJ010000195.1 GCA_036482575.1 Thermodesulfobacteriota bacterium | reverse complement strand
AGGAGCATCAGCGCAACGGGCTTTCCCACGATGTTGCTCCGCCCGACCACGACGGCGTCCATCCCTTTAAGCTCCAGGCCGGTCGAATCGAGGAGCTTCATTATACCGGCCGGGGTGCACGGCTCGAAGACCGGGTCCCCGAGGACGACCCTCCCGACGTTATAGGGGTGGAAGCCGTCCACGTCCTTTTCCGGCGAGATGCTCTCGATTACCTCCTTTTCGCCCTCGCCGAGGCGGCCGGGAAGCGGCAACTGGACGAGTATGCCGTGTACGGAGTCGTCCTCGTTAAGCCTCCTGATAAGACCGAGAAGCTCGTCCTCGGCGGTCTCGGCCGGGAGCCTGTGCGGGAAGGAGGCTATCCCCACCTCCGCGCAGGCCTTCTCCTTATTCCTCACGTAGACCTGCGAGGCCGGGTCCTCTCCGACGAGCACCACGGCAAGGCCGGGAGTGACCCCTTTTTCCTTGAGTTCCGCGCATTCGGCCTTGAGCCCCTCTCGGAGCTCCCGGGCGAGCGCCTTTCCGTCTATAATCTCCGCCATGGACTTTTTAGTATACTTTAAGACCCCCGAGATTGCAAAATTTTTGTGCCCCGGGCTCACAGCCGGGGCGGGTTTTTTCACGAGAACCGAGCCTTTTACTTGACAGGGCATTTAGCTCCCTATATTATCGAAACAGAGGAATACCATACAAACCAATAAAAGACGGGAGGAGAGTCATGTCATACTTGGACAAAGTAAAGGAAGAGCTTAAGAGGGCCGCCCAGGAGGGGTGGAGCGCCATGAAGGAGGGCGCGAAGGTGGCCGCGGACAAGAGCGAGGAAGTGGCGAAGACCGGAAAGCTCCGCTACAGGGCGCATATACTGCACAAGCAGGCCGAAAAACTTTTCGCCAACCTCGGGGGCATGGTCTACGAGATGGCAAAGCCCCCCTACGAGAACCCGCTCTCCAACCAGGAGGTCATGAGGCTTATCGAGGAGATAAAGGGGGTCGAAAAAGAGACGAACGAGGTCGAGGAGGAGATAGAGCGGGCCGGCACGAAAGAGGAAAAGGAATCCGCCGAATCCTCGGAACCCCCGAAATCGAGTGAGCCGAGCGAACCGAAAGAACCGGGCAAACCGACAGAGGAGTAACCGTTTTACCGCCGCCGCCTTCCCCCTTCCCCGAAAGGCGGTTCGAGCGGCATACCCCTGCCCCCCTGCCCCCTGCCCGAGGGCGGTTTTCTCCGTCTATGTGGAGGTAGAGGGGGATGAGGATAGGGGGAGGAGGAGAGCCGTGATCCGTGGAAGGCATACCGTTACTTAAAGACATAGTAATCCTCATAGCGGTCTCCGTACCAATAAGCATCGTCCTCGTCCGGCTCGGCCTCCCCACCATAGTAGGGTTTCTCCTTACGGGCGTCATCATAGGCCCTTACGGCTTCGGGCTCGTGACCGACCCGGCCGAGGTCGAGACACTGGCCCAGATGGGCATAGTGCTCTTGCTCTTTACCATCGGGCTCGAGTTCTCAGTCACGAGGATGCTCAACATAAAACGGGAGGCCATGCTCGGCGGCGGCCTCCAGATTGGCTTTACCGTCCTGCTGGTCTGGCTCTTCGCCACGTTCCTCGACCAGCCCTTCCACGTAGCCGTCCTCCTGGGCTTCATAGTCTCGCTCTCATCATCGGCGATAGTCCTAAAACTTCTCGTGGACAGCGGGGAGGTCAGCTCCTCGCACGGGAACCTTTCGGTGGGGATCCTCCTCTTCCAGGACCTCTGCGTGGTGCTCATGGTCATGGTCATCGAGGGTATGGGCGGTGACGCCGGGGTCTCAGGCGTCGAACTCGTAAAGAGGCTCGGCATGGCCGTGGCCGCGATAGCCATAATAGTGGTGACGGTCTCCTACCTCGCCCCGAAACTCTTCCACGTGGTGGTTAAACTCCGGAACAGGGAGGTCTTCATCCTTACCATCGTGCTCGTATGCCTGGGCACGGCGTGGCTCACCTCGCTCGTGGGGCTCTCGCTCGCGCTCGGGGCCTTCATAGCCGGGCTCGTGGTCTCCGAGTCCGAGTACTCGAACCAGATAGTGGCCGAGGTCCTTCCCTTCCGGGACACCTTCAGCTCGCTCTTCTTCATGTCCATGGGGATGCTGCTGGAGCTCCAGTTCTTCGTCTACCACATGCCCCAACTCCTGCTCCTCGCCGCGGCCGTACTCGTCGTAAAGGCCCTTATACTTATCGGGGTGGGCCGTATTCTTAACTACCCGCTCCGGCTCTCGCTCATGGTCGGCTTCAACCTGGCTCAGATAGGCGAGTTCTCCTTCATACTCATAAAGATGGGGCAGGACGACGGGTACCTCAGCCAGGGGCTCTACCAGACGCTCCTCGCCGTCTCCATAATAACCATGGCCATAACGCCCTTTATCTTCAAGTTCTCCTCGTCCGCGGCCTTCCGGATAGCGCACAAGCTCGGGGCAAGGGCCTCGCAGAAGGGGATACCCAAGAAGACCCACCTCGCGAACCACGTGATAATCGTCGGCTACGGCCTTAACGGCCGGAACCTCGCGCGCGTGCTGAAGGAGACGGCCATCGAGCATCTGGTGTTGGACATAAACTTCACCAGGGTCGCCAAGGCGAAGAAAGACGGCCACAGGGCCTACTACGGGGACGCGAGCCACCCGGAGATACTTAAGAAGATGGCCGTCGAGAGGGCCAAGATGGTGGTCTTCGCCATAACCGACCCGGTAAGTACCCGTAGAGGCGTTACGGTGGCGCGGGAGTTGAACCCGGCCCTCTCTATAGTGGTCAGGACCCGCTACACCGGGGAGGTCGAGGAGCTCTACCGGCTTGGCTCGGACCAGGTAATATCCGAGGAGTTCGAGACCTCGGTGGAGATATTCGCCAGAGTCCTTAGGGACTACCGCCTCCCGGCCAATATCATACAGAACCAGATCGACCTCGTCAGGCAGGAGGGCTATGCCATGCTGAGGAGCCCGTCGCTCTCCGGCGAGAGGCTCGCGAGCCTGGCCTCGATACTCGATACCAGCGTCATGGATACCTTCTTTATCGAGAAGGGCTGCAGGGTCGCGGGTATGACGCTCGAGGAGCTGGACCTGAGGAGGAAGACGGGCGGGACCACGGTCATGGCGGTCATAAGGAACGGCAAGGCGCACACCAACCCCAGGGGGGAGTTCAAGTTCGCCCCGGGCGACATGCTGGTGCTCCTCGGGGCCCACGGGGAGCTTAACGTCGCGCTCCGTATCCTGAAGGAGAAGTGCCCCACAGCCGAGGGTGGGGCGGGGGGGAAGGACGAGACCTTCTGGGGAAGGGGGGAGTAGGGTGCTGCCGCACGGTTAATGTCATACGAGGCCCCACTATACTCAGGACAGGCCTCCCGGGGGGTTTGTGCTTTATCCGGGCATGTGGTATGCTTTTTTTATAAACCCAGTAACAGTCGCAATGCATAACGGAGGGCCTGTCATGAAGAGGAGTATAGTATTAGTCGTACCGTTCTTGTTACTGCTTTTTTCCGTAGGCGGGTGCATGGAGGGCATGGTCCAGCCTCAGGCCACCGTTGACCCCGGGCTGCAGGCGCAGATGGCCCCCTACCACGGCCCCAGGGCCTCCGTGGCCGTGGCCAAGTTCGACTGGAAGGTCGGGGGAGGGTCGAGCACATCCACCACCACCATAAGCGGGATGGGGAACAGGGGCAGGGGCAGGGGCCACGGCAAGCCTATTATCATAACCCACCAGCAGTCCAACTACATGACGGGCCTTAAGGACATGCTTACCACTTCACTTGTGCAGAGCGGCCGCTACCGCGTGCTCGAGCGCCAGGAGTTCGAGTCCTTGAAGGGCGAGATGGCGCTTGCCGAAGAGGGCTACGTCGAGAAGGAGACCGCCATTAAGAAGGGCAAGGTAAAGGGAGCGGAGCTCTTGGTCGTCGCCGCCATCACGGGCTGGGAGCCCGATGCAACAGGCATGGGCGGCGGTATCGGCGGCATAGGAGGAGGGGTGCTCGGAGGGGTGCTCGGCGGATACAAGAAGTCCTACATGGCAATGGATATACGCATCATCGACGCGGCGACCTCCGAGATACTCTCGGCCACGCGCGTCGAGGGCATTGCCAAGGACGTGAACCTCGGGGTCCTTCTGGGAGGCGTGACCGGGAACGTTGGGCTCGGGGTCGGGCTTTCGAGCTACGCCAAGACACCCATGGAGAAGGCCATAAGGACCTGCATAAACGAGGCCGTGAAGTACATAGTGACGGGTACCCCGCAGAGCTACTTCAAATACTGACCTGCGCGTGGTGCGGCTTAAAAACCGATGTAGTTCGACGGGGGCGGCCGAAGGCCGCCCCCGTTTCTTTATTCGCCTTTACCGTGTCTGTATTTGATTACCCTGACCTTCTCGAGGGTGATGAGCCCTTCGTCGACCATCTCGTCGAGGAGCGGCAGGAGTTTATTTAGCTTCTCCTCGGTGTCCACTATCTCTATAACCACGGGCAGGTCTTCGGAGAGGCGGAGGATCTTCGCGGTATGCAGCCGCGAGTGCGCTCCAAAACCCATTATCCCGCGTAAGACCGTCGCGCCTGCGAGGTTCAGCTCGCGCGCCTTAAGCACTATCTCTTCGTAAAGGGCTTTTCCGTTATACGTATCCGACTCGCCGATGAATATTCTGAGCAGTGATCCCTCTTCCGGAAGCTTCATCTTCTTACCTCCTTTTTCCGGCCTCCTTTATCTGGCCAAATACCGTGACAGGCCGAAGCCCGCGAACACGGCCGCTATGCAGAGCGCGTTACTCAGGACGACGTTCAGGGCGGCGAGCTTGGTCTCGCCGTCGCGGAGCAGGCTGAAGGTCTCTATACTGAAGGTCGAAAAGGTCGTAAAGCCTCCGAGGAGCCCTATGAATGTAAAGAGTCTCAGCTCTGGCGAGACGGCGGCGCGCTCGAACAACTCCCAGAGGAAGCCTATTGCCAGGGCACCCGCGACGTTCACCACGAGCGTGCCCCAGGGGAAGACCACCCCGCCCGCTCCGACCAGCCGGTGGGTGAGCCCCGAAAGGCCGTAGCGGAGTAGCGCCCCCACACCGCCTCCGGCGGCTATGAGCAGCAGTTTCGTAATAATATTATCCTTAAGCTAAGCTCTTTTTAAGCGGCCATAGATATAACATTTTAGGCGGTGGAGTGGAAGGGGAAAGGGGCGCGGGTAGTCGCCGCTACTTACTTCTTGCCCGAGATATAAGCCTCTACTTCCTTTACGTATTCCGGGTAAAGCTCTTCGGCCGTCCCGATCGCCGCGAGGACGAGCGTGTCTTCGATGGCGTCGTACTCGTGGACGAGCCTGTTCCTGAGCCCCGCTGACGGGGCGAGCCTTTCCGCGAGCGCCTTCGGGACTACCCCGAGTCCGCCGAGTTTTATAAAGCTTTCGTAGTAGTCTTCCGGCGGGTTGTTGCCGGTGTGGACGATTATGTGGGTGTTTATATCTATGGCCGCCTCTATAAGCTCCTGCATGAGCCTTTCCGCCGCCTTCCTCTTGTAGAGGTCCGCGGCGTACTCTTCGGCCGTCATCCCGCCTATGGGCTCAAGCGCCTTGAGGCCCTCGATTATTACCCCGAGTTTTTTCCTGACAATCCCCTCTTCAACGGGTGTCATGCAAGCCCCCTTGATTCGAGAAAGTCGGTTATCGCGGTGCGCTGCGCATCGCGGAGCTTTTTCGTGTCGACGTACCTCCTGAACGCGAGCGAGTAGAACTCGCTGAAGAGGCCGGGGGAGCGCTCGTAGAGGACCCGGCCGCCGCGGGCCGCCAGGAACTTAAGGAGCGGGTTCGCGCGCCCGAGGTCGACGACGTCGACCCTGTCCGTTTTAAGCAGCCTTATGACCCGGTTGGTGAGCTCCAGCATGTCCGGCCGGTCGTCGAAAAGGAACGCGAGGTCTATGTCGCTCCGCTTGTGCACCTTGCCCGAGACGACCGAGCCGAAGACCAGGACGAGTTTCAGGCCCTTTTCCTCGAAGATCGGGGCGAGCCCCACCCGTATCTCCTCTATCGAGAGTATTTCCCCCGTCTTTCCCATAGACCCATTTTTCCACAAACCACCGATAAAAGCAACAGGCAGGGAGTCAGGTGAATGGAAGGAGGACGAGTAAAAAGCAAACCCAACCTTTCATAGATAAATGGCCTTGCCGATTTCTCTTGCAACCACCGTATCGAATTTGTACTCTTTAACCCAAGGGCTCTCAATCTGCAATTTTTTAAAAGCAGCTTGAAAGTTTTGTCCTTTTGATATACCAATAACAACGGCGTCTTCGGTAGGGTGGAATCGTCCCTTTTTCATTTTGAACTCCACCGAGCACGAATCGCCGATTTCGTAGAAGATATAAGTCTTTGTTCGGCTGTTCTTCATTTGACAATTGTCCTCCTTCATTTTGTTAAATTATTGATCAAAGTGGAGGGATTTGTCCAGAGTTTATGGGTGCTATTTTGAAAAAAAGATGCGGCGCGACGAGCAGCGTATTTACCCTCAGTTGGGATAACACGGATAACAAATGATAGAAATAATAAAATCACCATGGGAGAGCACCTTTTTGGGGCTTTTAAGGAAAGCAAAAGCACACGTTTATCTTGCAAGTCCGTTTATAAAGCATCAGACGGCACAGCTAATCATAGAAAATTCCAGCCCAAAAATTGATTTCAGGTATCTCAATTCCTTTAAGTTGTCC
>JAZGJJ010000194.1 GCA_036482575.1 Thermodesulfobacteriota bacterium | reverse complement strand
TGTCCGGGCGGTTACGTACGGACCCCCCTCCCCCCCCTCCCCCGCCCGGTGCCGCCTTTGAAAAAGGAAACCAAAAAAAACGCTTCTGGGAACTGGGCTTTTCTTTATAGTCCGGCTGCGGCCTTTTTCCTTATAGCCGCGGCAACGCTCATTGCATACGGGCACACCCTCTCTTATCCGTTCCACCTCGACGACATACGGCTCATAGTAAATAACCAGGCGCTGCGGAGTTTTTCCGCCTTCTGGCCCCCCTCTGGCTCACGCGATATCGGCTACCTCTCGTTCGCGCTCAACTACCGGTTCGGCGGGCTCGACGTCTTCGGCTATCACCTGGTAAATACCATCGTCCACTGCCTGAACGGGTTTCTGGTCTGGTGGCTCGTAACGCTCATCTTCCGCAGCCCCGCGATGGAGAGGGCCGGGGGCGGGAAAAACCCGCACATGGGCCGCCTCGTCGCGCTGGCCGCGGCCATGATATTCGTAACCCACCCGGTCCAGACACAGGCCGTCACATACATAATCCAGAGGTTCGCCTCGCTCGCCACACTCTTCTACCTGCTCTCCGTGGCGCTTTACCTCCGGGCGAGGCTTTCACTGTCGGAGGGGGAGGGCTTTCACCGGACCGGGTTCTTCTTTGTCGCCGCCGTTCTTTCCGCGCTCCTTGCCATGAAGACAAAGGAGATTAGCTTTACCCTGCCCTTTGCCATATGCCTCTGCGAGCTTATCTTTTTCAAAGGGGCTGCGCTCAAGAGGTCCCTCTATGTCATCCCGTTCCTTTTAACCCTCCCCGTCATTCCACTGAGCCTTATCCCGCCGGAGGCGGCCGTCGTGGAAGAGGTCGCAATCGCGGGCGGAGAGGTTGCGGAAGCGGCCTCTATCTTCGACGATATAGGCAGCGCGGCGCGGGAGGCGAAAAGTATCTCAAGGGGCTCGTACCTCCTGACGCAGTTCAGGGTAATAACGACCTACACTCGCCTCCTATTCCTCCCCGTAAACCAAAACCTCGACTATGAGTACCCGCTCCGCCATTCCCTCTTCGAGCCGGCGGTCTTGCTGTCGTTTCTTTTTCTCCTTACTATTTTCTCTTTTGCGGTCTACCTCCTTATACGGTCACGCAAGACGGGTAACGGCCACGGCCTTTTAGTATCCTTCGGCATACTGTGGTTCTTCCTGACCCTGTCGGTCGAGTCCTCTATAGTTCCCATAAGGGACGTTATATTCGAACACAGGCTTTACCTGCCGAGCGCCGGTGCGATAGTCGCCTTCAGCGGCGCCGTCTTTTATCTCTTCGATTACGCAGGGATAAAGAAGTCTTGGGCCGCCGCGGCCGTTTTGATCGTGCTTACCGCCGTCCCGCTGGGGGCGGCGGCGTACGCGAGGAACCTCGTCTGGAAAGATCTGGTAAGCCTCTGGGGGGACGTTGTCGCGAAAAGCCCCGGTAACGCGCGGGGTTACAGCAACCTCGGCTACGCCTACTACTACGAAGGCCGCCCGGACGAGGCGGCGTTGAACTTCGAGAAGGCCACGACGCTGAGGCCGGACCTGCCCGAGCCACACTATAACCTCGGGGTCGTCTACTCCATCCGGGGCCGCCATCTCGATGCCGTCGGGGAGTATAAAAAGGCCCTCGCTCTAAAGCCCGACTATGCCCGGGCCCGCAACAAGCTCGGCAACGCCTACTATTTGCTCGGCCGCGTCGACGAGGCGATAGAAGAGTACCGTACGGCCATAAGGATAAGGCCCGGCTTCGCCGAGGCGCATAATAACCTCGGCAACTCCTACGATGCTATAGGGCTCGCCGAGGAAGCCATAAGGGAGTACAAAGAGGCCTTGAACCTCAACCCTTCATACGCCGAGGCGCGCAACAACCTCGGGACCGCCTACGGGAGGAAGGGGCTCCTCGACATGGCCATAACGGAACTTACCGCAGCCGCACGTCTCGCGCCGGACCACGTGGAACCCCACTATAACCTCGCCCTGGCCTACAGGAAAAAAGGGATGAGGGAGGAGGAGATAAGGGAGTTTCAAGAGGTCTTAAGGATAGACCCCGACGACGCCGGAGCACTCAGGTCGCTCCGGGAGTTAGGGGCGGCCCCGCGCCAATGACGCATACGGTCGATATAACATCGCTTGCCTACGGGGGAAAGGGGGTGGGGAGGATCGACGGCAAGGTCGTCTTCGTCCCCTTCACCGCCCCGGGCGACAGGGTGACGGTTGAGGTCGTCTCGGAGAAGAAGGGCTTTTCCGAAGGCGTTTTAGTAGACATACTGAAGCCGTCGGACATTCGTATCTCACCCTCCCCCCCTTCCTGTCCGGTGTTCGGCCGCTGCGGGGGCTGCCACTGGCAGCATATCGAATACGACGCGCAGGTCGAGTGGAAAGGCAAGTTATTCGTCGAGACGCTCAGAAGGATCGGCAAGTGCGAGCTCCCCGATTCAAATCCGCCGCTGCCCCCCCTCCCTTCTCCAAGACCCTTTAACTACCGGTCGAGGGCGCGCTTTCATATGGACGGAACGCACTGGGGCTTCTTCGAGGCGAAGTCGCACACGGTGGTCGATATCGACGAATGCCCGCTCCTGGAGACGCGCTTGAACGACACGTTCCGCGACATAAAGGCGGCCATCGGAGGGGGAGATAACATTCCCCCGCTCCACTCCATGGACCTCGCATTCAGCGGCAGCGACCGTAAGACGGTGGCGGCCTTTTACATAAGCGAGGATACGGAGTTCGACTGGCAGGCCGCCCTCCGGGACATAGCGCACCTCAAGGGTTTCGAAGTACGGCTCAAGAGACCCGAAGGAAGGGGGGGCAGGGGGGGAAGAGGGGGGAGAGGGAAGGAGAAAAGCAGGAAAAAAATTCTCAGCCAGGGCGACACCATCCTCCGTTACGGCGTCGGACCGCTCAGCTTCTCGGCCGCGGTGGGTGTCTTCTCTCAGGCGAACCTCTATCAGAACGAAAGGCTCGTCGAGAGGGTCGTATCCCTCGCCGACCCCGTAGGGAACGAGCGCGTGCTCGACCTCTTCGCCGGCGCGGGCAACCTCACCATACCGCTGGCGAAGCTTGG
>JAZGJJ010000193.1 GCA_036482575.1 Thermodesulfobacteriota bacterium | reverse complement strand
CCCCCCTTCTACCTGAAGGAACGTCCGCCCTTACCTGAAGTTATCGCTGTTGTTGGTGGTGGTGGGGTTGTGCCCGTACGGACGCCGGAGGGAGGGGAAAAACCGGCCTTACCCGGCCTCGTCCTTGAGGAGGTTCATGTACATATTGGCCATCTTGTCGTTGGGGTCGAACCTTAAGACCTTCAGCCATTCGGCCTTCGCCCTGTCGCGCTGCCCCATCGCGTAGTAGGTAAGCCCGAGCTGTACCCTTGCGGCGTGGTATGCGGCGTTCATCTTGGCCGCGTCCTCCAGCTCCCTTACCGAGCGGCTGAAATCCTTCATGTCCCTGTAGACCATCCCGAGGTTTATCTTAATGTCCACGAACTCGGGCCTCAGCAGGAGTGCCTTTCGGTATGCATCGACCGCCTCGCTATAGAAGGCGAGGTCCTTGTACACCGAACCTATCGCGGCGTGCATATTAGCGAGTTTGCCCTTAACGAACGGGTCCAGGGCAAAGTGCTCGTCCTCTCTCTTCTCGGCCTTCTTTGCCACGGCGTAGGCATCCTGGGACTTTTCGAACTCCCCCATCTCGTTATACACAACCGAAAGGTTAAGCGCGGCCTCGGTATAGTTGGGGTTTATCTTGATCGCCTTCTCCAGCGCCCTCGCGGCCTCCTCGTACCGGCCGTTGTTATAGTATAGTATGCCCAGCATATTGAAGACGTCGGCAAAGTAGTCCTTCTCCTCCGCCACCTTCATAAGGTGCTTTATGGCGGTGCCGTACTCCTTCTCTTCGAAGGCCTGTTTCCCTGCCTCGTAATGCTCGTGCCAGCTCTCAGCCATGAATGCCTCTGCGAGGGGTGCCGCTGCGGGCCGGCGCCCCCTTTTATAGGTCAGCCATCCAGGAACTTCTTCTTCGCCTTTCTGGCGAAGGGGCTCTCTGGAAACTCCTTTACGAGGGTCGTGAAGGTCTCCGTGGCGAGACCTTCCTCCCCCAGCAACGCGTACGACCTGCCCACGTAATAGAGGGTCTCGTCGGTGAAACCCACGTCCGGGTAGTCCTTCAACACCAGCATGAACCTCGCAAGCGCCCCCCTGTAGCTCTTCATCTTGAAGTAGAACTTGCCCACTTTGAACTCGCTCTCCGCGAGCCTCCTCTTCAAGAAAACCATGAGTTCCCCGGCCTTTCCCATATACGGCGAATCGGGGTAGCTCTTGACGAAGTCCTCGAAGGCAAAAAGGGCCTTCTCCGTCTCGATCTGGTCCCTGTCGGAGGCGAGGACCAGTTTGAAGTGGCTCATGCCCTTCTGGAAGAACGCATAGGGGGCCTTTATGTGGCCGGGGTGCATCGAGACGAACGTGGTATAGTAAGCGGCCGCGTCCTCGTAGTTTGCCATCTTATAGTGGAGTTCCCCGAGCATGAGTTGGGAGTCCACGGCATAACGGTCCAGGGGGTGCTCGTCCATGACCCTTTTAAAGTACGCCCCGGACTCGCTGCTAAGGCCGTTATGGTAAGCGGCCATCCCCTTAGAGTACAACTCTTCCGCGCTCAGGTCCACCTCCGGGACCACTTCCTTAAAGCAGGAGGCAAGGAAAAACGGCAGAAGGACCGTCACCGCTGCAACTCTCAATATGCCCTTAACGTTCATCATATATGCGGGATACCACGGAAGAAATGATACCACAAAACCCCGTGGCCCTCAAGCCAATTCCCCGCACCATGATGGTGCTTCATTTTCTGAGCGGCCGTTAGTGGCACCGGGCATGAAGAAGACCTGTTTACACACGATACCTTACGCTACCCACCGGCCTTGGCGGGTATCAGGTACCCATCTCCCATGAGGCCAGGTACTTCTTCTGCTCCTTTGTGAGCGTATCTATCTTTATCCCCAGTGCGGCGAGTTTAAGCCGTGCTATCTCCCTGTCTATGTCCTCGGGGACGGTATATACTTCGTTTTCGAGCCTGCTGCCCCTCTTGACGAGATAGGCCGCGGAGAGCGCCTGGTTGGCGAAGCTCATGTCCATAACGCTCGCCGGATGGCCCTCGG
>JAZGJJ010000192.1 GCA_036482575.1 Thermodesulfobacteriota bacterium | reverse complement strand
TTTTTGGGGGTTGCCCCTGCCACCCGGGCCTGGCCAAACCCCCCTCCCTCCCGCCTGCGTAAAGTCCTTGACAAAAAGGCGAAAATCATTTAGATTATAGAATTCAAACCGTATTCAATGGAAAGCTATGAAGACGCACATTCCAAAAATCGACGAAATTAAAAGGAAATGGTACCTGGTCGATGCCAGGGGCAAGACGCTCGGCAGGCTTGCATCCCGCGTGGCGATGATACTCAGGGGCAAGCACCGCCCGACCTATACCCCGAGCATGGATACCGGCGACTTCGTTATAGTGGTGAACGCGGACAATGTCGCGGTTACCGGCAAAAAATTGACCGACAAGCTCTACTACAGCCACAGCGGCTACCCGGGGGGCATAAGCGAGGTCTCGCTCGAGAGGCTCATGGAGGAAAAACCCGAAGAGGCCGTAAGAAAGGCCGTCCGGGGCATGATGCCCAAGGGAGCGCTTGGCAGGCAGATGTTCAAAAAACTCAAGGTCTATGCCGGAGAGAACCACCCGCACGAGGCGCAGGCCCCCGAGACAATTAACCCTTTAGCACGGAACGAAGGCTGAACAAATGGCGGAAAACGAAGTATACAGCGCGGTAGGAAGGCGTAAGACCTCGGTGGCAAGGGTCAGGCTGAAGGGCGGCTCCGGGGAGGTAACGGTTAACCGCAGGCCCCTGGACGAGTACTTCGGAAGGGACGTCCTGAAGACCGACGTGAAGAGTCCGTTCGAAATTACGGAGACGGCCGGCAAGTTCGACGTGACGGCGAACGTAAACGGCGGGGGCATGACCGGCCAGGCCGGCGCCATAAGACACGGCATATCCAGGGCCCTTATAGTGATGGACCCGACACTCAGGGCGGGGCTTAAAAAGGCCGGATTCCTCACGCGCGACCCGAGAATGAAGGAGAGGAAGAAGTACGGCCAGAAGGGCGCAAGGGCCAGGTTCCAGTTCTCGAAGAGGTAAAACGGACGGTATAACGATTTTATAAAGGGAAGGCCGTTCGGGCCTTCCCTTTATTTTTGGGATTAGTCCTGTAAATCGTACAAATGCTATAGTGGAGGCAGGCTTTGTTGAAGGTTTCGATAGTTGGAGGGAGCGGCTATACGGGCTTCGAGCTCCTGAGGATACTCGCGGGCCATACCGGCGCGGAGGTAGTATCCGTCAGCTCCCGGCAGTATAAAGGTCAGGGCGTGACCGAGCTCTTCCCCTCGTTAAGGGGTTTTTACGACGGGCTCTCGTTCAAGGACCCTTCGGAGTTAGGGTCAGATGGGGGCGACATATTCTTTTCGGCCCTGCCTCACGGGGCCTCGATGGAGGTCGTGCCCGGACTTTTGAAGGCCGGGAAGCGCGTGGTGGACCTGAGCGCGGACTTCCGCCTGCACGACGCCGGGCTTTACAGGAAGTGGTACGGCGAGCACGGCGCGAAGGAGCTCTTGAAGGATGCGGTCTACGGCCTGCCGGAACTCCACGGGGAGCGGGTAAAAGGGGCTTCGCTCGTCGCCAACCCCGGCTGCTATCCCACCTCCGCGCTCCTGGCGCTCGCCCCGGTCATGGGCGGAGGGCTCGTGGAAACGGGCTCCATAGTGATAGACTCGAAGAGCGGGGTCTCCGGCGCGGGCAGGACCCCCACGCCGGGTAGTTCCTTTATTGAGGTCGCCGGGGGGTTCAAGCCCTACAGTGTGGGCTCGCACAGGCATACCCCGGAGATGGAGCAGGAGCTCTCGCTCCTTAGCGGCGGCGAGGTGAGCATAACCTTCGTGCCCCATCTCCTCCCGGTCTCGCGCGGGATACTAAGCACCATATATGCAGGGCTTAAAAAGGATCTCTCGACGGCGGAGCTCCTGGCCGCCTACCGGGAGTTCTACGCCGGAAAGCCTTTTGTGCGGGTCTTGCCGGAGGGGGCCTTCCCCAACATCAACCAGGTGAGGGGCTCGAACTACTGCGACATAGGGCTCGTGGTCGACGGGGAGAAGAAAAGGCTCGTCGTCGTCTCCGCCATAGACAACCTCGTTAAGGGCGCTTCCGGGCAGGCGGTCCAGAACATGAACCTGATGTGCGGCATGGACGAGACCATTGGGCTTACCGCCGCGCCCATGGCCGTATGACGCCTTCCCCCGGCCTTTTATCTTTGTAGAGGTCCCCCCGTGCTCACCGGTAGAGGCATAAGGCTCTTTAAGGTCCTCGGCATAAGGATATCGGTCGACTATACGTGGTTCATAGTCTTCGCCCTTTTTGCATGGAGCCTCTCGAACCACTACTTCCCGTCAAGCGTCCCCGGCCTTGATCCACGCACGTACCTCGCGATGGGGGTGGTCTCCTCGCTCCTGCTCTTCGTCTGCATCCTCATCCACGAACTCGCGCACTCCTACGTCGCCAACCGGCTCGGGCTCGACATAAGGGAGATAACGCTCTTTATCTTCGGGGGGGTGGCCCGCATGACCAGGGAACCGGAAGAGGCCACGGCGGAGTTGAAGATAGCGATAGCCGGGCCGCTTGCGAGCCTCGCGCTGGCGGCGGTCTTCCGTGGGCTGGAGGTCGCCTCCGGCACGCTCACGGCCCTTCCCGTGCTCACCGCCGTCCTCGGCTTCCTGGCCACGGTAAACGTCGTGCTCCTCGTCTTCAACATGATACCCGGCTTCCCGCTCGACGGGGGGAGGGTCCTGAGGGCGCTGTGGTGGGCGACTACCGGCGACATAAGGAGGGCGACCAGGGCCGCGAGCCTCATAGGCAAGGGCTTTGCGCTCTTCCTCATCGTAGGGGGCTTCGTACAGTTGCTCAAGGGGAACTTCGTCGGCGGGATCTGGTTCGTGCTCATAGGGGTCTTCCTCCGGCAGGCCGCCGAGAGCAGCTACCAACAGCTTATTATAAAAATGACGTTCGAGGGCCTAAGGATAGGGGAGATAATGACAAAGGAGGTCGTGACCCTGGAAGAGGACGTCCCACTCTCGATGGTGGTCGAAAAGTACTTCTTCAACTACCACTTCGTGAGCTTCCCCGTGGTAAGGGAAGGGAGGGTCGTGGGACTCCTTACGCTTAACGACGTCAGGGGGGTCGAAAAGGAGAGGTGGGGGGAGACGCTGGTGCGGGACGTTATGGAGGGTCTTACCCCGGAGATGGTGCTCTCCCCGGACGACAACGCGCTCAAGGCCATATCCAAGATGACCGGTGAGGGCACGGGCAGGTTCCCGGTCCTTCGCGGGGAGAAGCTCGTCGGGATACTCACGCGCCGGGACATAATGAGGGTGATGGAGTTAAAGAGCGGGCTCGGGGAGTAAGGGGGCCGTTATTCCCGAAAACATATTTTCTTTTACCGGCGTCTCTGGTATATTGGCGAGGTTATGGAACGACTGATAGAGACACTAAGGCAAATTGACCGCAAGGGCTATAAGGCGTATAAGGAGCTTCAGGGAAAGGAGTACAAGTTCCCCTTCTATACCCTTTTCATGGACCACGTGCAGGGGGACCCGTTCGCCACCTCGAGCCGCTTGAGGGTCCTGATACCCCAGAGCGAGGCCGGCTTTCCTGACGATACGTTCTCGAACACGTCGAGAGAGGTGGCCCTAAGGGATTTTCTCGTCAGGACTTTCGCCAGGGAGGCGAAGAAGCATTCGAGGCAGTGCGGGACGGGAAAGAGCGGCCAGATATTCGTCGACCCGCCGTCCCAGGAGATACTCGAAAGAAGCGCGGCCCATGTCTCGAAGGACTATGTGGAGCTCCGCCTCTTCGTCGGGCTCCCGGCCTCGGGCAGGTGGATACTCGGCCGCGAGGCCGAGGAGATGCTCACAATAAGGCTCCCGGCCCTGGTCGAGCGTACCCTGCTTAAAAAGAACCTCGATAGCGGCGTCCTGTACGAGCACGTAGAGACGAGTGAGGACGCGGACGCGCTTCGGGGCAAACTTTCCTCCCTCGACCTCACGGCCTTTGTCGCCGACGGGAGCATGCTTCCGAGAAGGAGCGGCGTTGACGACAGGCCCATGAAGGACGGACTGCCGTTCCGTTCTCCGGAGAGTCTCAGGGTGGAGGTGGAGCTGCCGAACCGGGG
Source organism: Thermodesulfobacteriota bacterium (assembly GCA_036482575.1). Lineage (NCBI taxonomy): Bacteria > Pseudomonadati > Thermodesulfobacteriota > Thermodesulfobacteriota bacterium. The sequence continues at coordinate 2,022 of JAZGJJ010000192.1, read as the reverse complement.
ACGCATAACCGGCATGGGGATCCCGCGCGGGGTGAGCCTTATCGTAGGAGGCGGTTTCCACGGGAAGTCGACCCTCTTAAGGGCGTTTGAGAGGGGGGTCTTCAACCACATCCCCGGCGACGGCAGGGAGTTCGTGGTCTCCGACCCGACCGCCGTTAAGATAAGGGCCGAGGACGGCAGGAGTGTTGTGGGGGTCGATATCTCCCCCTTCATAGGGGGGCTGCCCGGAGGTGTGGATACGGAGTTCTTCAAGACACAGAACGCGAGCGGCTCCACCTCCCAGGCGGCCAACATACTCGAGGCGCTGGAGGCCGGAAGCACCCTGCTCCTCCTCGACGAGGACACCTCGGCCACCAACTTCATGATAAGGGACCGCAGGATGCAGGCGCTCGTCGAAAAGAAGCACGAGCCCATAACTCCGTTTGTCGATAAGGTCAACCAGCTTTACGAAGACCACGGCGTCTCCACGGTACTCGTCATGGGCGGGGCGGGAGATTACTTCGACGTCGCGGACAAGGTGATAGCCATGGTGGAGTACGAGCCGGAGGACCTGACGGGCAGGGCGGAGGAGATAGCGGCGGACAATCCGACGGGCAGGGCCACGGAGGGGGGCGAGGCTTTCGGCGCCTTACACGGGCGGGTCCCGGTCCCGGAAAGTCTGGACTCGAGGAAGGGCCGGCACGAGTCGCACCTGAAGGCCAGGGGGCTCAAGACCCTTACCTTCGGCAGGGAGGATATAGACCTCGCCTTCGTGGAGCAGCTCGTCGAGGACGGCCAGGTAAAGGCCATAGGGTACGCCATGGTCTACGCGAGGGAGAGGTACATGGACGGCGGGATGGATATCCGGGAGGTCATAACGGCCGTGGATAAGGATCTTGGGGAGAAGGGCCTCGACATCGTATCACCGACGATCAAACACCCCTCGGACCTCGTCGGTTTCAGGCCCCAGGAGCTCGCGGCCGCCATAAACAGGCTCAGGAGCCTGAGGATAAAGAAGGTTTCTTAAACGGAGAGATAAAAAACGAGAAAACCCCGCCACCGGAACTACTCCGAAGCGTCGTTCTCTTTTTCGAACATCAGTTCGTGGAGCGTGATGAGGCCCGTAACCTCGTACTCCTTCAGCCCGGAAGGCAGGTCGATCCTTATCTCGTCTCCCTCGACCTTATTCAGGAGGGCCCTGCCTATGGGAGAGCTTACCGAGATCTTGCCGTTTTTCGGGTCCACCTCTTCGGGCGATACGAGCTCGTAGACCACCGCCTTGCCCGTGTCGAGGTCTTCGAGGCTGACCCTGGATCCGAAGGCCACGATGCCCTTCGGTATGTCGTTGAGTTCGAGCGAGGCAAGGGACTGTATGCGAGAGCTGAGCTGCGCCTCCCGTGCCCGCAGGAAGGACTGCCTTTCCTTGGCCGCGTCGTACTCGGCGTTTTCGCGGAAGTCCCCGTGGGCCGCCGCCTTCCGGAGCTCCTTGGGGACCTCTATACGTAGTTCCCGTGTTATCTTCTTGAGCTCCTCCTGGAGCTTCGCTACTATTGGAAGTTTTTTCATTTTTTTCCTTTACTCCTCCGCCCTCCCCCCCGCCCCCCCCGCTGAAGGACCGATACCGGAACCCGGCTCACTTTACCAGGTCGAGCCCCACGACCCCTTCGATGTGATAGGTCTGTGGGAACATGTCCACGACCCCGGCGCTGAAAGGCTTATATCCGTGTTTTAAGAGGAACGAGACGTCCCGTGCCAGGGTAGGTGGGCTGCAGGACACGTAGATTATCCTGCGCGGCCCGGCCGCTGCGAGCGACTTAACTGCATCGAGCCCGCCGCCCCTGGGAGGGTCTAATACTACCACAGCGGGACTTTCCCTTTCAAGGATTTTACCGAGGACCGCCCCCTCGACCGGTTGGCAGACGAACCTGGCCGAATCGACCCCGCCCACGGCCGCGTTCTCCCTGGCGAACCTTACGGCCTCGCGGCTGCCTTCGACTCCGGTGGTCCCCCCCCCCTCCCCAAGCTTCGCCAGCGGTATGGTGA
>JAZGJJ010000191.1 GCA_036482575.1 Thermodesulfobacteriota bacterium | reverse complement strand
GGTCGGGGCGTTTATGTAGACGATCCCGCTATCGAGGTCGCGCTCGGCCACAGCCGAGCTGTTTACGTCTTGGGTGTATATAGAAGACGACAGGCCGTAGACCGTGTCGTTGGCTGTGGCTATGGCGTCGTCGAGGTCCTTTATCTTTATTATGGACACCACGGGGCCGAATATCTCTTCACGGGCTATCCTCATGTCCGGCGTGACGTCGGCGAACGTCGTTGGCTCTACGAAGTAGCCATTCTTAAGCTCTCCCGCTTCGGCCCTGTTGCCTCCGGTAACGAGCCTCGCGCCCTCTTTCTTGCCGATCTCTATATATTCGAGGACCTTTTTCATCTGCTGTTCGTTTATGAGCGGCCCCACGTCGGTCGTATCTTTAAGGCCGTCGCCGAGGGTAAGCTTCTCCGCGGCCGCCTTGAATATCCCGATGAACTCGTCGTACACCTTTTCATGCACTATGAGCCTGCTCGTGGCCGTGCACCTCTGGCCCGTTGTGCCGAAGGCGGCGAAGAGGGTGCCGCTTAAGGCAAGTTCCAGGTCGGCGTCGTCCATTATGATGGTGGGGTTCTTGCCGCCCATCTCGCAGGTTATCTCCTTATCGATGCCCGCGCACTTCTTCGAGAGCATCTCTCCGACGGCCGAGGAGCCGGTGAAGGAGACGCCGTTCACTCCGGGGTGCGCGGCGAGGTATTCGCCGGTGGCCTCGCCCGAGCCGTGTACGAGGTTCAGGACGCCGGGGGGTAAGCCGGCCTCCTCCATCGATTGAACGAGCCGGGTGGCGGCCGCCGGAGTGTAGCTCGACGGCTTGAAGACCACGGTGTTGCCGCTTATGAGGGCGGGGAGTATCTTCCACGACGGTATGGCGGTCGGGAAGTTCCACGGGGTTATGAGTGCGAAAACGCCCTTGGGCACGCGGACGGATTTGCAGTCCTTGTTGCGGAGTTCGGAGGGGACCGTCTCGGCGAAGAGGCGGCGGCCTTCTCCGGCCATGTAGTAGGCCATGTCGATGGCCTCCTGCACGTCGCCGAGCCCCTCGGAGAGGACCTTTCCCATCTCGCGCGTTACGAGTTTGCCGAGCGCGTCCTTATCTTTTACCAGCAGCTCGGCCGCGCGGAAGAGTATCTCGCCGCGCTTCGGCGCGGGGGTCAGCCGCCAGGGTTCGTATGCCTTCCGCGCCGCCTCGACGGCCCGGTCCACGTCCGCGTGCGTGGAGGCGGGTATCGTACCGACTATGTCTTTGGTATTGGCCGGGTTTACGGTCTTGAGGGTTTTACCGTCGGATGAGTCAGTCCATTTTCCGTCTATGAGGTTCTGGTACTTTTCTGGCATGGCATCCTCCGGGTTTTTTTCTGGGTCTGAGTATAGCAGAGGGGGCTTTGTTGGGCAAGCACCGTGACGGTGGGGGAAACCGGCGATTTGTCCGCCATACGTCGTTAGCCGCACATTTTGTCTCCTCAACGTATATCAATATACGCCTGCGGGCCAAAATGTGCGTCTGCCTCGTCTGGCAGACAACTTGCCGGTTTATCCGTGACGGACAGCAATAATAAACCTTCCTCTCCCCTCAGGGGAGAGGATAAGAGGTGAGGGGTGCCTTGCGAGAAAGCCCTTGATTTCGCTTCGAGCCCCTTCTATTATGTGGTTATATATTAAAGGTGGGCACATTCTACCTTACGAAGCTGAGAGGGCGTATGAATGTCTTAAATGAAATATTGCATTGGTCACAGGATCGTCCAAAATGGCAGCGGGATGCGTTGCGGCGGCTCGTTTTGACCGGCGAACTTGAAGATGCCGATATAGAGGCGTTAACGGAGATTTGTAAAAGCGCCCATGGTCTGGCGGAAGCACAGGGCTATAGCCCGCTTACCAAAGATCATCTTCCTCCGAACGGGACCGAGGCCGGTCATGTCAACATTCAGTCGATCGTTCATCACCGCGGCGTCAACGCGCTCGCGGAAGACCAGACCGTAACATTCGGGACCGGGTTGACCGTTGTGTACGGTGACAATGCAGCGGGGAAATCCGGCTATACTCGAATATTGAAAAGTGCGTGTCGGGCGAGAGGCCCTGAGGGCATTCTCGGTAACGTGCTGTCCGGTACGGCACCGCCCACAGCATCTGTTTCGATTAAATACACGGTGGGTGGCGACGGCATACAGCATGAATGGACCGGGGAAGGTGACGATGAATCCATCGCACGTGTGAGTGTTTTCGATAGCCATTCTGCAACGGTGTATTTGACCGAAAAGACAGATGTCGCATTTCGGCCCTTTGGGCTGGATCTGTTCGACAAACTGGCAAAGGCCTGCAAAACCGTTCGGGACAAGCTCGAATGCGAGAAACGGGCGTTAGGTGCCGGTGGACTGCAGACTCTGGATTTACCAGAAGGTACGGCCGCAGCAAAGCTGGTTGTAAGCCTGTCGTCCTTGACTGATCCGGAGGAGGTCAAGGCACTGGCGATGTTATCGGAAGAAGAAAAGGAGCGGCTGAAACTGCTGGGGAAGCAACTGGTCGATTTACAGGCCAAAGACCCGGCCAAAACAGCACGGGAGTTAACGCTGCGGGCAGGACGATTAAGATCTCTTGTTAATCATCTAAGGGCTGCTGATGGTGTGTTGTCTGCAGAGGCCGTGAAGGCTATCTTCGATTCGCAACGAGAATTGCAGACGAAGAGAGAGGAAGCAGGGAAACTGCGTGACGCAACTTTTCCGGCAGGGTTGTTGTCTGGAACGGGATCGGATAGCTGGGTGGTATTGTGGGAAGCGGCCAGGCAGTTTTCAGAAACGGAGGCTTATCCGGATCGCAAATTCCCTGTGACGGAAGAAGAGCGTTGTGTGCTGTGTCAGCAGCGTCTTGAAGCGAATGCAGCCGTGCGGTTGAAGCAATTTGAGACCTTTGTTATTTCGGCTACCGAGAAAGAGCTTCGCGAGGCGCGAGAGACCTACACCGGACTTTACAAAGGCCTGGACGAATTGCGCGTCACCAACGAGACGGTGGAAGAAGCTGTCAAAGAAATCCGGATTGAAGTCGAGAGCTTGGCCGATGAGGTTAGCGCTAGTTTGACAGAGGCGGAAGCACGATGTGGCGGCGTGGTCAAGGGGTTGCAGAACGAACAGGGCATGCCAGGGGGGCTAGCGGAATATACGCCGGTTGCCGCGAAGATTGAGAGCCTGGCAGAGCAATTGGATCAGCGCGTGCAAGGGTTGCAAAAAGAGGCTGGCGAAGGGGAGAAGGAAAAGATTACCACGGAATTGCAGGAATTGGAGGCGCGTGAACGCCTTGGAAAATTCGAAAGTCATGTTTTGCGGGAGATCGAGCGCAAGAAGAAGATTGCAGCGTATGGGTTATGTCTCGACGACACGAGAACACAGCGAGTTACGATAAAGAGCACAGCTATAACAAAGGTCGTTGTGACGAAAAAACTTAAGGAAAGTTTTCAGGATGAGCTAAAAAACCTTGAATTTAAGCATGTGGAGGTCGAACTTAAGGAGATAGGTGGAGACTTGGGTAATATGTATCACAAGCTGCTCTTAACGAGGGCCCCCGGGGTCGAGCTACCGAGAGTGGTGAGTGAAGGCGAAGCGCGGTGTTTGTCGATTGCGGCATTCTTTGCCGAGCTCAGCACAGCCGATGATCCGTCCGCCATTCTGTTTGATGATCCGGTGTCATCACTGGATTACAAATGGCGCGACAGTGTTGCGTATCGACTTGTCGAGGAAGCCAAGACGCGGCAGGTAATGGTATTTACGCACGACATCGTATTTTTGTTGCGGCTGAAGCAGTACGCGAAAGAGCAAGACGTAGAGATGCTGGATCAGCATGTCAGACAGTCAATGATCGGAGCGGGTGTTTGTGAGCAGGAGTTACCGTGGGTCGCAATGCCGGTCAAAAAAAGGATCGGTTTCTTAAAGAATGCGTGGCAGGATGCTAAGAAACTATTTGATGCGGGGGACGATAAAGCGTATGAAAAAGAGGCAACTCATATGTACGGATTGTTGCAGGAAGCGTGGGAACGTGGTCTCGAAGAAGTGTTGTTGTGCGGCATCGTGGAGCGCTACAGAGTGGGTGTTCAGACACAACAGATCGAAAAAATTGCGGATATATCGCTGGAGGACTGCAGAGCCTTGGAGGTTGGGATGACGAAGTGCTCGAATTGGAGACCGGGCCATGATCGGGCCCCTGCAGCGCAACAAGATGTTCCCGAGCCTGACGAACTAATAGGCGATATTAAAGCACTGGAAACTTGGGTGTCCGGTATAAATAAAAGGCGACCACGATGATGTTAAGATATTTTTACCCTCGCCGAAGTCCTCTTTGCTGTAGTTTGCCCCTTACAAAACCATAATGAGCGAATACCGCAAGATATCAAAGACCGAACTAAAGAAAATCCTTTCTGCCCACAAGAAGTGGGTATGGTCGGGCGGGGAAGAGGGGGTTCGTGCGGACCTCTCCAGGGCGAACCTCTCCGGGGCGGACCTTTACGAGGCGGACCTCATCAATGCAGACCTTTCCGAGGCGGACCTCTCCGGTGCGGACCTCATCAGGGCTGACCTCGCCGTGGCGGACCTCTTCGGGGCGAACCTCAGTGATGCGAAACTCGTCGGTGTGCGCCTCATCATGGCGAACCTCTCCGGGGCGAATTTCTCCGAGGCGAACCTCTCCGAGGTGAAACTCTCCGAGGCGAAGCTCGCCGGGGCGAATCTCAGCGGTGCGCGTTTATTCGAAACCCTCTTTATTGATGTAGACCTTTCCAAGACTAAAGGCCTGACGGAGTGCAGGTTCGATGGCCCCTGCCCCATAGACCACAGGACCCTCGCCAGGTCGGGTGAGTTGCCGCTCTCCTTTCTCCGAGGCTGCGGCCTGCCGGACGAGATGATAGAGTATCTACCGAGCCTGCTTAAAAAGGCCATAGATTTCTACTCCTGTTTTATAAGCTACAGCCATGAGGATGAGGGGTTCACCAAGCGACTGCATGCCGACCTCCAGGATGAAGGTGTCAGATGTTGGTACGCCCCCGAGGACTTGAAGATAGGAGATAAGACCCGCTCGATTATAGACGAGGCCCTCCGTGTACATGACAAAGTTCTTCTAGTCCTTTCCGAAAATTCCGTTGGTAGCGACTGGGTAAAGTATGAAGTGGATAAGGCCCTGACGAGGGAGGTAAAGGCGGGCCGCACTATTTTGTTTCCGCTCCGTCTCGACGATTCGCCGGAGAAGGCCGACAAGGGATGGGCCTCGGATGTGTGGGATGAGCGCCACATAGGCGACTTCAGTGAATGGAAGGACCACGACTCTTATCAGGAGGCCTTCAAACGCCTCCTGCGAGACCTTAAGGGCACACAGGTAAAGCCAAAATAAGAATAAAGGATTCCGACGCCCTCCTTCCCCCCTTGACTCCCGCGCGGCTTTGTTCTTATGGAAAAACGGAAAAATGAAAAAAAGGTGCCGGCTGCTTCCTGAAATAGCGATTGCGGCTTTTGCCGGGATGGTGTATATTTCTGCTGGTAGTAGTGCCCTGCGAAATTTTTTTCCGCCGTCGGCCCTGAAGACGGTGTTAAGGAAATAAACTCTAAGGAGAGTATGTTATGAACAAGATGGCAGGAACGGCTATAGTCGTGGTTTTGCTGGGTTCCATGTTATCCTGCTCGAACCTGCAGACACGCCAGCAGAAAGGCACGGCTACGGGCGCCGTTGCCGGTGCGGCCGTGGGCGCGGCCCTGGGGCAGGCGTTTGGAGGAGATACCGAGAGTACTCTATGGGGCGCGGCCATCGGGGGGGTCGTCGGGGGGATCGCGGGGAACCAGATAGGCGCCTATATGGACAGGCAGGAGCGGGAACTTCAGGCCGTTGCGGCCGAGTCGGACGCAATGAGCCTGGCCAGGAGCCGGGACGTCCTTACCGCCACATTCAAGTCCGACGTAATGTTCGACCTCAACTCTTCCGCGCTTAAGCCCGGGGCGAATGCAGAGCTTGACCGGGTCGCAAGGATTTTGAACCAGTACCCCGAGACCGTTATCCGTGTGGAAGGCCATACGGACGCTTCGGGCCCCGAAGCGTACAACCAAAAGCTCTCCGAGAGGCGCGCCGACGCCGTTAAGAACGCCCTCACTCAGCGTAACGTCAACCCCCAAAGGATCGCAACCGTGGGCTTCGGAGAGTCCATGCCCATCTCATCCAGTGCCGCCATGAACCGCAGGGTAAATATAGTAATCGTCCCCGTAGAGGCGACGGGGTAGTAAGCAGGGTGGGCTGTGCCCACCCTGCGAATCCCGACGCCCTTCTTTCCCCCTTGACTCCCGCCCATGTTTATTTCTATAATAATCCCGCAGCGGGCGTAGTTCAATGGTAGAATGGAAGCTTCCCAAGCTTCAAACGTGGGTTCGATTCCCATCGCCCGCTCCATTTTTGAAAAAGGCCGTCCCTTAAAGGGGACGGCCTTTTTTTGTGTCCTTCGGTGTGGCAAACTCCGAGGGCTCGTTTATATAGAGACGGGATTGCTTCGCTGCGGGTCAATGACCCCACGGGTTCATGACCCCACGGGTCCATGACCCTCAGCTCGCAATGACATTCGCGTTTGCCATCCGTCAACACTGGACGCGGCACCACGGTTGGGGTAGACTCATACCATGGAGAAGAGGCGCGACTTCAAAGATTGGGAGAACTACTACCGGACCGAGAAGGTCGAGGCCATGGCGTGGTACCACCCATCGCTCGACCACGACTTCGAGCGGGCGCTACTGGAGATGGACATTCACACGGGTGCGGTGCTGGATCTCGGCACCGGGCCGGGCACGCAGGCCGTGGTGCTCGCCGAGTGGGGTTTCAATGTCACGGCTACCGATATATCGGAGACCGCCGTGGGTGAGGCCCGCGGCAGGGCAAAGAGGAGGGGGCTCGAAGTAGAGTGCCGACAGGACGACATCCGGCACACTAAACTCAAAGGCCCGTTCGATATTGTTTTCGACCGGGGCTGCTTCCACGTGATGCAGCCCGAAGAGAGGGAGGGTTACGTAAAGACGGTGGCCGGGCTCGTAAGGCCCGGCGGCTATCTGTTCCTCAAGTGCTTTTCCGTTGAGGAGACCATGGAGGAGGGCCCCTACCGCTTTACCCCCGAGGAGATCCGCGCCGTCTTCGGCACGAGCTTCAATATCCTTTCCATACGCAAGAGCGAGTTCCACGGCACGCTCGAAACTTTCCCGAAAGCGCTCTTCTCCGTCCTCCGTAAACCGTAGCTTTACGTCCCCCCTCTTCTTTTCCGGAACCCAGAAAAACCTTGTTTTTCCAGTAGTTTTGTAGTATTCTTTCCAATTGAGATGCTGTTCTCCGGTCAAAACCCGTCAGTAGTGGAATTTCTGAGCCCCACCTTCGGCAGGGTAACCATTGACGGTATGTTCGAGCATATCGTCGCCTACATAGGTGAGGGGGAAGGGCAGAAGTATAACCTCATCATCGGCACCGACTCCTGCGTGGGGAAAGAGACGCTCTTCGTCTCCGCCGTAGTCGTGCACCACGTCGGGCACGGCGGCCGCTACTTCTACAGGAAGACCCGCAGGAAAAAGATGGAGAGCGTCCGCCAGAGGATGATATACGAGGCCACCATGTCGCTCGAACTGGCCACGGTCATAAAGGAGAAGCTCTCGGAGAACGGGTTGAAAAAACTGCCGGTTGAGATACACCTCGACGTGGGAGAGAACGGCGATACCCGGAACGTCATAAAAGAGGTGGTCGGCATGGTCACCGGGTGCGGCTACGCGGCCGTGATCAAACCCGACTCCTACGGCGCCACCAAGGTCGCGGACCGCCACTCCAAGTAAGGCGGCTCAAAGGCTTTTTTAGTTCCTCAATTTTTCTCCCTTTTCCCTTGTAATGTCACTCTCATGCTTTCCAAAGAGTAAGTTTTTATCGTGGCCCCTTTTGGGCGTGCCGGTCCTGTGCCTCGCCCTGTTGTCCGAGGCCGCCCCCCCCGCCCCACCCGAGTCCCCGGCCACCACGGAGTTTTTCATAATAGACCGCTTCTCCGGTGAGGTCGGTCGAGACGGCCTCCCCGAAGGCTGGAAGCCGCTTACCTTCAGGAAGATAGAGCGCCATACCGACTACACGGTCGTCGAAGAGGAGGGGGGGGAGGGGGAGCGTTTCCTCAAGGCCGAGAGCCGCGGCTCGGCGTCCGGCGTGTATAAGGAAGTGGAGATAGACCTCGGCGAGTACCCGGTCCTCCGCTGGCGCTGGAAGGTCGAGGGGGTCGTTAAGCAAGGGGACGCCGCCAGGAAAGAGGGCGACGACTACGCGGCACGGGTCTACGTGACCTTCGCCTACGACCCGGAAGCCACTCCCTTCCTTGAGAGGGCGAAGTACAAACTCCTGAAGACGCTTTACGGCAGTGCCCCGGCCAACGCCATAAACTACATATGGGCCAACAAGCTCAAGAAGGGCGAGGCCGTCCCGAACCCGTATACGGAAAAGGCCATGATGGTCGCCGTCGAGAGCGGGGAGGGGCTTGCCGGAAGATGGGTGAGCGAGGAGCGGAACGTTTATGAGGATTATAAAGCTCTGTTCCATTTCCACGCCGAGCCGCCCGTGGTTACGGGCATCGCGGTAATGACAGATACGGACAATACCGGCGGGAGTGCCGTGGCTTACTACGACGATCTGGTTTTCGGGAGATAAAAGAATAGGGTGGACTCCGGGGGGTAACTATGCTATAGTTACCCTGTCCATGTGGGCAGTGGGATAGGGGGTAGGTTCCGGTTTTTGTCTTCCGATTTCACCCGGCAGGGTAGTATGTAAGCCTCCAAGGGTAGTTATACAGGGTATGCGCGTCTATTAAAGGTATAAGTGAAGGGCATGAAAAATGAGTAAACAAGGGCAAAAGAAGAAGAGTACTAACGACGCTCCGCTCCTTACCATGAGGGAGGTCGACATCCTCAGGTGGGTCCAGGAAGGCAAGACCAACGAGGAGATAGGGGCCATTCTCGGCAGGACCAAATGGACGGTAAAGTTCCACCTTAAGAACGTAATGAAGAAGCTCAACGTCACGAGCCGCACCCAGGCCGTGAGCCAGGCCATAGGCAAGGGGATTATCGTCCCCATTGCCTCCGAGGAGCCCGGTGCGTCGTCGGGCAAGATACAGGCGGGTGTGGTGGGCTGCGGCAAGGGAGGGGCCGGCATAATGGAGATATGCAAGGACAACCCCACCATAGACGTCATCTGGGCGGCGGACAAGAGGCCCGACGCCCCGGGGGTCAGGGTTGCCGCCGAACTCGGGATACCCGTGCTGCCCGACTACAATGAGGCCGTAAAGAGCGGGAAGGCGGAGTTGATATTCAACGTGACGGGCTCCGACGCAGTAAAAAAAGACATCGAGAAGATACTTCCCGCCGGGACGGAGCTCATGGGCGGGCTCTCGGCGAGGATAATGTGGCAACTCGTCGAAGAGAGGCGCAGGAGGGTGAACGAGCGGGAGAAGGTCTTGAAACAGCACGAGGCCCTCTACCACCTCGGGCTTGTGGTGGAGAGCATCGACAGCCTCAAGGACGCGGCCTACGCCATAGTGGACTATGCCACGAAGCTGACCGACAGCCCCGCCGGGTCGCTGGCCATCTTCGACGACAAGGCGGGCGAGATGATGCTGGCCGCCAGCAAGGGTTTCAGCAACGAGTTCAAGAAGGTGAACAGGTGGGAGATCAGGAAAGGGGGGCTCACCGGGACCATCCTGAACCACCAGGGCCCGCTGGGCATAGAAGACCTGCGGGAGAGGCCCGACCAGAACCCGGTACTCTTGAAGGAGGGGATAAGGAGCATCCTTGCCGCGCCCCTGGTGGTGGAGAGGAGGATAGTCGGCATCCTCTACGCGAACGACTTCAGAAAGAGGAAGTTCAGGAGCGACGACCTGGCACTCTTCTCT
>JAZGJJ010000190.1 GCA_036482575.1 Thermodesulfobacteriota bacterium | reverse complement strand
GGGTCATATACCTCGTCTTCCGGTACTCGGTCGACGGCAACGCCCTCTGGAAACGGGTCAGCAAGTGCGTCCGGGAGGGGGAGGTCGAGAAGGCCCGCTCTTTCTGCAGGGGCTCGGAGGCGCCGCTGGCCATGATGCTGGATAGAGGGCTGTCCACTTACGGCAAGAGTGAACGGGAACTGCAGAACGCGGTGGACGAGGTATCGCTCGAGGTCATACCGTCCATAGACAGGCGGGTGCCCTACCTCGCGATGGTGGCCAACGTGGCCACGCTGCTGGGGCTTCTGGGGACCATACAGGGCCTTATCCAGGCCTTCTCCGCGGTGGGCGCCGCGGACCCCTCGCAGAAGGCCGCGCTCCTGGCAAGCGGCATATCGCTGGCGCTCTACACCACCGCCTTCGGCCTCATCGTGGCCATACCCATGCTCATTACCTACAGCCTCCTGCAGTCCAAGGCGCACAGGCTGGTGGACGAGATAGACGAGTTCTCGGTAAAGCTTATAAACCTCCTCGTCCACAACCGGCCGGACAGAAGAACCGATGGCTAGGAGACCTACCAGAAGGCTCCACAAAAACCCGGTCTGGACCGACCTGAACCTGATACCGGTGATGAACCTCTTTATGGTCCTCATCCCCTTCCTGCTCCTCTCGGCCGTCTTCGCCAGGACCGCGATAATAGACGTCTACCTCCCGCGGGACGTCCCGGAGAGCGCCGAGACGGCGGCCGTGCCGGGCGACGTCCTTACCGTGCACATAACGGAGAAGGGTTTCGCCTTCAGCGGGCTCGGGGAGGGTACGCCGCCTGTCGGGAAAAAAGACGGTTTTTTCGACTTCGGGCTCCTGACCGCGAACCTCCTCGAGATCAAAGGGCAATACCCGGACCGGGAAGAGGTGATACTGCTCTTCGAGCCGTCAACGCCCTACGAGCTCGTAGTAAAAACAATGGACGCGACAAGGGAACGTATAACCAGTGAAAACGGACGGGTCATAAGGGACCCGCTCTTCCCGCTCGTCTCGGTGGGGGAACACACCGAAAGGGATAAGGGGTAGGCCCGTGCCTCAACCTCCGAGCAGAAAAAGGCGTATTAAAAAAGGGACGATGGTCGCGCACCTGACGCTCGTCTCGCTTATGGACATGTTCACCATCATCCTCCTCTTCCTGCTCCAGGCCTTCTCGGTGGAGGGCGAGGCCTTTACCACCTCCGAGAAGTTCAAGCTCCCCTTATCCACCGCCCAGGAGGAGTTCAGGCCCAGGCTCACCGTGCAGGTAACCCGCAGCGAGATACTGGTGGAGGGGATGAAGGTCATGGAGGCGGGCGAGGAGGCCGCGAAGGGGGACATGCTCTTGAGACCTCTCTTTGAAGAGCTCGAAAGGGAAGCGGAAAAGAGCCTTTTCATCGCCGGCGCCAACCCCGAGGTGGAGCTCTCGCGGGAGGTCGTCATACTGGGGGACAGGACCATCCCGTTCGCGCTCCTCGAGAGGGTGATGTTCACGTGCGGCCAGGTGGGGTACAACAACATATCTCTCGCGGTAACCAGGGATGAGTAGCGCCGGCGCGGCACTGTTCGTATCCATACTGACTCGCAGCGGAGAGGTCGAGACCGTCTACCCGACAGGTGGGCTGACGCTCGGAAGGGATTTGGCCTGCGACGTCTCCGCGGAGCTGCCCAACCTGCCGGAGAGCTACACGTTTATAAAAAAAAGCGGCGCGGGACACACCCTGAGGCTCTTAAAGGGCATCCCCGGCGTGCTCCGCCGCAGAAAAAAGGAGGTCCATCTCGACGCCCTCGTCGAGATGGACCTCGTGGAAAAAAAGGGAGGGTTCTACCTTGTGGAGCTCTCCCCCGGCACCTCCGGGGAGCTGTCGCTCGGTGATACGCTCGTCAGGTTCGGCTACACGAGGAGAGAGCCGCTGCCGACAAAGTTCCCCTTCGTATCGACAAGGGACCGGGTCTTCCTCCTCCTCCTCCTCCTCTCGCTCTCTACCCACGCTTACTTCGTCAACCACCTGAACTCCATCGAGATATCGAAGGCGCCGCCTATCGAGGCCATAAAGGCCATGCCCAAGAGGTTCGCCAGGCTCATCCTCATGCCGCACCAGATAAGGACCGAGAAGAAGACCGTACTCAAGGTCACGAAGGCTGACGAAAAGCCGCCGGAGAAGAAGGTGAAAAAGGAGGAGAGGAAAAAAACTCCGGCGAGGGAAGAGAAGGTTAAGGTGGCAAAGAAGAGCGGGGCGGCCGGAAGGGAAGGCGTACGCGAGCGGGTCGGCCGGAAGGGCATACTCGGCGTAATCGGCGCCAGGGAGGGGATGCTCTCCAGGCTCGGCAGCGAAGACGTCTGGAGGGACGTCGATTCGATAATAAGCGGGGCGCGTAAGGTCGACGAAGACGTCAGGGAAGGGCTCGGAGGGCTCGAAGAGGTCGATGTGGCCGACCTTACCGGGGAGTTCGTAACGGACAGGGGAAAGCCCCGGAGCGCCGAGGATATAGTAAGGGATAAGAGGAAGTCGGCCTCCTTCAAAGAGACGGGGGGGAGAGGGGGGGAACCCGACAAGAGCAGGATCATACGCGAGGAGGCCGACGTATACAAGGTGGTGAAGTCCTACGTTGGCGGGCTTAAGTACCTCTACAATAACGCGCTCAGGGACGAGGCGTCGCTCAAGGGCACGATAACCGTTGCGTTCGTCATAGACGCCTTCGGGACCGTCACCGACATCCGGATGGAGGGCTCCACCCTCCTCTACTCTCCCCTCGAGAACTCCATCTTGAAGAGGATACGCCTCTGGAGGTTCAAAAGGCTCCGTGGCGCCGAAGACTTCACCATAAGCTACACCTTCGACTTCGCCCCGGTGGGCTAAGTGCTGCCGCACGGTTAGCGTGTATGCGGCCCAATACACCATTGCTATCTCGCACCCCGAACGGCCGTCCTGAATTCGAAACACCCTCAGGGTGCTGCCGCACGGCTTGACTTATCCCCAAAAAAACCATATTATCCCCTTATATATGAAGGTAACGAAAGCAGTCTTCCCGGCCGCCGGTCTCGGCACGAGGTTTCTGCCCGCCACCAAGAGCGTGCCCAAGGAGATGCTCCCCATCGTGGACAAGCCGCTCATCCAGTACACGGTGGAAGAGGCCAAGGCCTCGGGCATGGAGGAGATCATCATGATCACCGGCATGGGGAAGACCGCCATAGAGAACCACTTCGACACCTCGTTCGAACTCGAGCTGCACTTGAAGGAGAAGGGCAAGAAGGAAACGCTCGCGATGATGGAGGAGATCTCGGAGCTGGTCAACTACACATACACCCGGCAGAAGAAGCCGCTCGGGCTCGGGCACGCCATACTCTGCGCGAAGAACATGGTGGGAGACGAACCGTTTGCGGTCTTCCTCGGAGATGATATAATAGACTCCAGGGTGCCGGCCATGAAACAGATGCTCCGGGTCTTCAAGCGCTACGCATCGAGTGTCGTCGCCGTAAAGCGGGTCCCCGCCAGGGAGGCCCACCTCTACGGGGTCGTGGACGCCGAAAAGGTAGCCCCCAGGGTATACCGGGTCCGCAACCTGGTCGAAAAACCGAAGGGGAAGCCGCCGTCGAACCTGGCCATAATCGGCAGGTACATACTGACCCCCGAGATATTCGGCTGTCTCGAGCGGACCCGGCCCGGCAAGGGCGGCGAAATACAACTGACCGACGCCATGAAGGGGCTCCTTAAAAGCCAGGAGTTATACGCCTACGAGTTCGAGGGGGAGCGCTACGACGCCGGGGATAAGTTCGGCTACCTCACGGCCAACATAGCCTTCGGCCTCAAGCACCCCGAAACCGGCAAAAAACTCAAGAAGTTCCTGAAAGGGCTTAAGCTGTGAGCCCGGCCGGAGCATAGAGAACGCCCATGGCAAAAGCATCCAAAAAGGTCCGGAGCGTGAGCTCCGCACCGGACCAGACCGAAACGGTGCAGTCGCTGATCTCGGACATGGAGGAGATCCTGCACTCGGATGGGTCCAAGCCCATAGGCAACATGCCCAGGGCCGACATCTTTTCGACCTCCGACGACTTCGTTGTGGTGGAAGTCGAACTGCCCGGGGTGCGGTCCGAGGACATAGAGGTAACGCTCTTTAAGAACGCGCTCAGCATAAAGGCGCTCAAGTACGAGTGCTTCGAGGACAACAGGGTCAACTACGTCTGCATGGAGAGGTCCTTCGGGAGGCTCTTCAGGACCATCGAGATACCACAGGTGGTCAACCCGGCAAAGGCGAAGGCCGTATACAAAGGCGGCGTACTCACGATAAGGATGCCGAGGGTCGAGGAAAAACGCGGAAGGTTGCAGCATATCCCCGTAGAGCAGTCTTAGGGGTATAAAAGGGGGCCCGATGGCCGAAGAACAGACGACAAACGAAGAGCAGATTACCATACCCGACACCCTGCCGGTCCTTCCGGTAAGGGACGTGGTGATATTCCCGTTCATGATAGTGCCGCTCTTTGTCGGCCGCGAGAAGAGCATAAACGCCGTCGACGCCGCGCTCACCAAGGACAGGCTGCTCTTCATGTCCGCCCAGAAGGACTCCTCCAAGGAAGAGCCCGAGCCCGCGGACCTGTACGACTTCGGGACCGTGGGCATGATCATGAGGATGCTCAAGCTCCCCGACGGGAGGGTGAAGATACTGGTCCAGGGCCTTGCCAGGGGCAAGGCGACCCGCTTCCCGCAAGTAAACCCCTTCTACACCGCGTCCGTAAAGCAGGTGAAGGACCGCCCGGCGGAGACGCTCGACGTGGCGACCGAGGCACTCATACGCAACGTAAGGGACCTTCTCGAAAAGCTCGCATCAATGGGCAAGGCGGCCTTCCCCGAGGTCCTGACGGTGCTCGATACCGTCAAGGAGCCCGGAAAGCTCGCGGACTTGGTGGCCACCAACCTCGCCCTGGAGGTGGAAGAGGCCCAGGAGGTGCTCGAAACCACAAACCAGGTAAAGAGGCTCGAGAAGGTAAACGAACTCCTCGTTAAAGAGCTCCAGGTCACACAGGTGCAGGCCAAGATCCAGACCCAGGCCCGCGAGGAGATGGACAAGAGCCAGAGGGAGTACTACCTGCGCGAGCAGATGAAGGCCATAAAGACCGAACTCGGCGACATAGAGGATACCGAGGAGATAGAGACCTTCAAGGAGCAGATAAAGAAGGCCCGCATGCCGAAGGACGTGGAAAAGGAGGCCATGAAGCAGGCCGAGAGGCTCGACACCATGCACCCGGATACGGCCGAGGCCGCGCTCATAAGGACCTACCTGGAGTGGCTTGTCGAGCTCCCGTGGAAAAAACAGACGAGGGACACGCTCAACATCCCAAAGGCCCGGAAGGTCCTCGACGACGACCACTACGACCTGGACAAGGTGAAGGAGCGGATACTCGAGTACCTGGCCGTCAGGAAGCTGAAGAGAAAGACCCGCGGCCCCATACTATGCTTCGCCGGCCCCCCGGGGGTCGGGAAGACCTCGCTCGGACGCTCTATCGCAAGGGCGATGGGCAGGAAGTTCGTAAGGATATCGCTCGGTGGGGTCAAGGACGAAGCCGAAATAAGGGGACACAGGCGCACGTACGTGGGGGCGCTGCCGGGCAGGATTATCCAGGCCATGAAGCAGGCCGGCACGCAGAACCCCGTCTTCATGATGGACGAGATAGACAAGCTCGGCATGGACTTCAGGGGGGACCCGTCCGCGGCACTCCTGGAGGTGCTCGACCCCGAGCAGAACTACGCCTTCAGCGACCACTACCTGAACGTCCCCTTCGACCTCTCGAAGGTCATGTTCATAACAACCGCCAACCTCCCCGACTCCATACCCGGCCCGCTTATGGACAGGATGGAGACTATAGACATCCCCGGCTACACCGAGGAGGAGAAGGTGGCCATAGCCATGAAGTACATAGTCCCGCGGCAGATAAAGGAGCACGGCCTGAGCGAAAAGCTCCTGACCATACCGGCCGATACGGTCGAGAAGGTAATAAGCGAGCACACCCGGGAGGCGGGCCTTCGGGGGCTCGAGCGCGAGATCGCGAGCCTGTGCCGGAAGGTGGCCAAGAAGGTGGCCTCCGGCGATAAAAAGCCCACCGTCATAAAGCCGGAAAACCTGCATGACTACCTCGGCGCCGAGAAGTACATGCACGAGGCCGAGCGGGAAAAGGACGAGATAGGCGTGGCGACCGGGCTTGCATGGACGCCGGTGGGAGGAGAGGTCCTCTACGTCGAGGCCACCATCATGAAGGGCAAGGGCCAGCTCACCCTCACCGGGCACCTCGGCGACGTCATGAAGGAGTCCGCCCAGGCCGCGCTCAGCTACGCCAGGGCGCGGGCCGGCACCCACGGCCTGCCCGAGGACTTCCACAAGAACTGCGACATACACATCCACGTACCGTCCGGCGCCATCCCCAAGGACGGCCCGTCGGCGGGAATAACCATGGCCACCACCATCATATCCGCGCTCACCAAGACCCCGACCGACAAGAACGTGGCGATGACCGGGGAGATTACCTTGAGGGGAAAGGTCCTTCCGGTGGGAGGCGTAAAGGAAAAATGCCTTGCCGCGCTCAGGGCCAAGACCAAGACCGTCATCCTGCCCGAAAGGAACAGGAAGGACCTCGAGGAGATACCCGCAAGCGTAAAGGAGCAGATGAATATAATCTTCGTCAAGCACATGGACGAGGTGCTCGAGCTTGTATTCAAAAAAAAAGACGGAACGCCTAAGCCCAAGGCAAAGAACTCCCCCGGAAAGACACAGGCAAGACCCTGACCGCAGCACCGGTATTCGGATGCGCCTTAAGGATCTCGGCGAAGGCCCCCTCATAAAACTCCTCGAAGAGAGGTTCGCGGAACCCCACCCACGCATAGTAAAGGCCATAGGGGACGACGCGGCCGTAACGCTCCAGAGCGACGGCGCCTGTCTGCTCTCCACCACGGACATCATGGTGGAGGACGTACATTTTTCCCTCGCCTACACCTCCCCTTACCTCCTGGGCAGGAAGTCCGTAAGCATCTCGCTATCCGACATAGCGGCCATGGGCGGACGGCCCTGCTTCCTGCTCGTCTCCCTCGCCATGCCGCCTTCCACCGAAGGAGAGTTCATCGACGAGCTCTACCGCGGCATAAAGGACTCCTCCGAAGAATTCGGGGTGCGGCTCATCGGGGGCAACAGCTCGGCCTCTTCGGACGGGGATGGGGAGGGGGGGGGGCTCGTCGTCGGCACGACCGTTCTCGGCGAGGCAGAAAGGGCGGCGGTTCTGTTAAGAAGCGGGGCGCAACCAGGGGAAACCGTCTTCGTAACCGGCACGCTCGGGGATGCCGCCCTCGGACTGAAAGCCCTAAAGGAGAACGGACAGGCGGCCCTGGAGGGGCCGTTAGGGCGGGCGGCCATGAAGCAGCTCGACCCGGCCCCGAGGGTAAGAGAAGGCGAGGAGCTCGCAAAGAGGGGGCTTGCGAGTGCGATGATAGACGTAAGCGACGGACTGGTCCGCGACCTCAAGCATATCTGTAGTGAGAGCGGCGTCGGCGCCGAGGTGGAGCTCGGGAGATTACCGCTCTCGGACCTCATGAAAGGGTGCCTCTCCGAAAACCCGGAGCTTAAACATCTCCCTCTATCCGGCGGGGAGGACTACGAACTGCTCTTTACCGCCCCGGAGGGAAAAGAGCGGGAGGTCTCGCGCCTGGCAGAAGAGACCGGGACACTGATAACCCCCATAGGCCGGGTCCTTCCGCCGGAGAAGGGCGTTACGGTCATAGGGGAAGACGGCAGGCCCGTCTCCCTTGCCTCCGACGGCTTCGAGCACTTCACGCGGTAGGTAGCGCAAGGTATTGCATGTAAATAAGCCTCTTTCATGGCCAATGCCACTAACGGCCGTCCAGAAAATGAAGCACCATCATGGTGCGGGCTTGATTGACTTTATCTCCACGCCCATTCTATAATGAACCGCTCTCACCCCAGGGGCATAAAAAAACATGAACGTAAAGACTCTTAAAAAACTGCTCGCCAATGTAAAGAAGGGAAACCTCTCGATCCCGGACGCCCTTCAAGAGCTAAAGTCCCTCCCGTTCGAGGAGCTCGACTTCGCCACCATCGACACGCACCGCTCGCTCAGGCAGGGCTTTCCCGAGGTCATATACGGCGAGGGCAAGAGCACGGCCCAGATAAAGGAGATCGCAAGGCGCATGGCCGGACGCGGCGAGAACGTGCTCATTACAAGGCTCGATGCGAGGAAGGCCGGGGCCTTAAAGAGGAGCTTTCCGAAAGCCGAGCACAACGGGATTGCGAGGACCGTATTCATAAAGTCGCACCCGATAAAGAAGGCCGGACGCGGCACGGTGCTCGTCGTATGCGCCGGGACCTCGGACGTGCCCGTGGCCGAGGAGGCCGTGGTTACGGCCGAGTGCATGGGCAACAGGGTCGGAAGGCTCTACGACGTCGGCGTGGCGGGGATCCACAGACTCCTGCATAAGAAGAAGGCGCTCTTCGACGCCAACGTCCTCATAGTCGTCGCCGGGATGGAGGGGGCGCTTCCGAGTGTCGTCGCCGGGCTTGTGGCGCGGCCCGTGGTGGCCGTGCCCACTTCGGTCGGCTACGGCGCGAACCTCGGGGGGCTTACCACACTCATGGCAATGCTCACCTCGTGCGCCGCCGGGGTGAGTGTCGTCAACATAGACAACGGCTTCGGCGCGGCCTACGCGGCGAGCCTTATAAACAGGGAGTAGACCCACCATGAAACTTCTATACTTCGATTGCCCGGCAGGTATAAGCGGGGACATGTGCATGGCCGCGCTTCTGGACCTCGGGGTCGACATAAAGAAAGTCCGCAGCGAGTTGAAAAAACTCCCGGTCGGCGGCTATACCATAAAGACCACCAGGGAGCGGCGTCACTCGATAGAGGGCGCAAGCTTCAAGGTCGGCGTAAAGGAGAGCCGCCACCACCGGACGTTCAAGGACATAAAGGGGCTCATCGAGAAGAGCAAGCTCTCCAAAGACGTAAAGAGCCTTAGCACCTCCATATTCAGAAAGCTCGCCGAGGCCGAGGGACGGGTGCACGCCGTAGCGCCGGGGAAGGTACAGTTCCATGAGGTCGGGGCAATCGACTCGATAGTGGACATAGTGGGTACTGCCATAGCCGTAACCGAGCTCAAGGCGGACAGGGTTTACGCCTCTCCCCTGCCGCTCGGGTCTGGGTTGGTCGAGACCTCCCACGGCACGATGCCCGTACCCGCGCCCGCCACGCTCGAACTCCTGAAGGGCGTGCCAGTACTCCCCTCGCCCGTCGCTAGAGAGCTCACCACCCCCACGGGAGCGGCGATACTGAAGACCCTCTGCGCGGGCTTCGGAGAAATGCCCGCGATGACGGTCGAAGGGATAGGCTACGGCGCGGGGAGCGGAAAGTTCAAAGAGATACCCAACCTGGTCCGGGTGGTGCTCGGCGAGGGCACGCATGCGGCTTCCGGCCTTACCGTCATAGAGACCAACATAGACGACATGAGTCCGCAGCTTGCTGGCCATCTAATGGAAAAGCTCTTCGCCGCCGGAGCGCTGGACGTCTACTTCACCGCGGTGCAGATGAAGAAGTCCAGGCCCGGCGTGCTCCTTACGGTGCTCACGGACGAAGGGAGGAAGAAAACCCTTACGGACATAATCTTCGAGGAGTCGACCACCATAGGCGTAAGGGCCTGGCCGGTCGAGAGGCGTTGCCTCGAACGGAAGATGATAAAGGTGAAGACAAAGTACGGCACCGTGGGTGTGAAGCTCTCGCTAAAGGACGGACAGGTGGTGAACCTCCACCCCGAGTACGAGGACTGCCGTAGGGCCGCCGACAGGAAGAAAGTGCCGCTCAAGGCGGTGATGGACGCGGCAAGGGAGGCAGTCGGCAAAAAACAATAGGTTTGTGTGCCGGACATTTATATGGTAAAATGTACTTCATTTAACTGAAAGGGGGGCGACTGGTTTCGACGGGACGGTCTCTGGCCGAGGGAAGCATACCGAGTTCCGCAAACTCGTAAATAAAGCGGACAACCAATAGTCGGCAACGACTATAACTACGCACTGGCCGCTTAAACCCGGCCAGCGTCCTTGACGGCCTTTCCTGCGGGGCGTTAAAGGACGACAAGCAGCAGGATGGCCTTTGGGGCTTTGTCCGGAGGACCTGAAGGCGAGAGCTAATCGGACTGGCGCAGCGGCACCCTGCCTGTGGGGGACCGCGGCGCGAGACTAAATCACAGGCTAAGTATGTAGATGCCCCGGTTGAAGCGTTACCGGACGTGGGTTCGATTCCCACCGCCTCCACCAACTTTTCCGGCGGAGTTCCTTAAACAGGGCTCCGCCGTATCATTTTAATCATAGTCTGCCCCGGAGTAATATGAACGCACGCCCCGGCACAAGTGCTTTCGGCTTCCTCGCGGTATTCGGCTTCGCCCTTCTGGTACGGGCGGCATATCTCTACTCCCAGGCCGAAAACCCCTTCAGCTCTTATCCCCTGAGCGATTCCATGACCTATATAATGGACGCCGAGAGGATACTCGGCGGAGACTGGCTCGGGAAGCAGGTCTTCACATTCGGCGGGGGCGCCTTTTACCCGTACTTCCTGGCCGTGCTGTTCGCCGTCTTCGGCAAGAACTATCTCGCCGTACAGGCGGCGCAGTGCCTGATGGGGGCGGCAAGCTCCGGTGTCATCTACCTTATCGGGCAGCGCCTGTACGGCACGGGGGTCGGGCTGGCAACGGGGCTCTGGGCCGCGCTCTTCGCCCCGTTCCTCTTCCACGAGGGGCTTATGCTCTCGAGCGCGCCGGCAATACTCTTCCTCTCGCTCTCGCTCTACTGCCTGCTCCTTTCGTTCGACTCCGGGAAGCCGGGCCGAGCGCTCCTTGCGGGGCTCTTTCTCGGACTCTCGGCGCTGAACAGGCCCAACGTCCTGCTCCTGGCACCGGTCTACTTCCTATGGACGGTCATTGCCGGACCGAACCCCTCTTTGAAAAAAGCGGCCCCGTACGCCCTCGTCCTGGGGACGCTCATGGTCCTCCTTCCGGTGACGCTTCGCAACTACAAGGTCGGCGACGACTTCGTGCTTATATCCTCCGGCGGCGGCTTCAGCTTCTTCCTCGGCAACAACCCCGCCGCCCCGGGCATATTAGACGTCCCAATGGGGTTGGGCATAAGTAACGACGCGAACATATACTCCAGCGCCCACGCCCTGGCTGAGCAAAGGTCCGGCAAGAGGTTAAAGCCGTCGGAGGGCTCGCGCTTCTGGTTCCGTCTCGGCACGGAGTTCCTTAAGGACTCTCCGGGAAAGGCGGCCTCGCTCTACCTGAAAAAGCTCCATCTCTTCTGGAGCGAGCTGGAGATAACCAACATATATAAGTACGGCTTCTTTCGGAACTACTCGCCGGTCCTGCTCGGGCCGCTCCAGGGCTTCGGCATGCTGGCGGTTATGGGGCTGCTGGGCGCGTTCTGGATGCTCTTCTCGGGCACGAAGGAGGAAAAACTCCTGCCGGCGCTGCTGTTCGCCTACATGCTCTCGGTTGTACCGTTCTTCATCTCCTCGAAGCTGCGCGTGCCCGTCTCGGTCTTTCTCTTCCCATGCGCGGGATACGCGTTAAAGCGCCTTACCATCGCCGGGGGGTTGCGCACGAGGACAGCGGCAGCGGCCCTGAGCGTCATCCTCTTTCTATTCGTATACCGGGGCATGGACGACGAGATAAGAAAGGCGTCGGAGTCGAATGCGTTCGCCTATCTGCATTTGGCCACAAGGGCCGTCAACTCCGGGGACTACGCCCGGGCCATGGAGTTCTATGACCGGGTCCTGGAGGACCGGCCGGAGGCCCTGACGGTCGCTGCCGACGCCGCCCGGGTGGCCGAGAAGACCGGGGATATCGAGAGAGCAAGGGAGCTGTACGGCGGAATACTCGCCAGGCTGGGCCTTCCGCCCTCGGACGGAAGAGCGGTCACGTTTTCATGGTCGAACCCATACAGTATGGCAGGCTACAGGGCGCTCTTGAGGTTGGGAATTATACGCTTCAACGAGGGGGATTACGTCGGGGCGGAAGAACTCCTGAAACCTGCGGCGATTGGTTACCCGATGGGGCTTCCGGCCCACCGCTACCTTGCGATGTCGTACGAAAAACAGGGGAAGCTCAAGCAAGCGCTGGACGAATACGAAACGTCTCTACGGATACTCCCGCGCGATGCTAACATACGCCGGAAGGTCTTGGAACTGAGATCACGACCTCACTGACCCTCCCTTATCTTCTTCGACACTCCGCCGAGTCTGGCCTTCCTCTTAAGCGTATCCAGCTGGGAGCGCAGTTTGGCGAGTGTTTTCTCTATCCCGGGGAGTTCCTTTTTGTACCTCTCGTAAGCATCTATCTCTTCCTTGGTGTATATCTGCCCGAACCTCCTGCCCTTTTCAAAGACCTCCACGTAGGCGCTCTTTTGCTCTTGCTTCCCTTCGTACTCGCCTATCTCTCTTCTCTTGTCGCTAAAGGCCCTCTTCCACCACGAGAGCGTACGGTCGCCGTAAAGCTCCTCTCCGGTGTCCGGCCTGGGGGAAGACCTGGGCGGGGCCGGACGGGTGGGCTTTTCGGACGGCTCCTCGCCGGGCGTGGTCTTAAAGATCTCCGCCTTGCCCCGGTACTCCTGGGGGACCTTCTCCAGGTCGTCCGCGACATGGAGCACCCCCTTCTCGTCTCTCCACTGGTAGAAGTCGGCGAACGCGGAGGGGGGGGCCAGAACCCCCATTATAAGTAACACGGCTATGAAGAAAAACGCCCTCATACTAAAAAGTATACACTACCTTACCGGACCCGTCAAATAGGTATCGACGTCAAGGGTTTCCCCGTCCGTTACCACGGTTACCGCGCCGTGCCTGTCGGTACGCAGGAGCCTTACGCCCCGGGACGAGTAGCGTTCCGTTGTCTCCGGGTGCGGAAAGCCGAAGGGATTCCCTTGCCCCGCGGAGACCACGGCAAAGACCGGAGCCACGCCGTCTATGAACGGGGCGGACGAGGAAGTGCGGCTCCCGTGGTGCGGCACCTTCAAGACATCGGCCTTGACGTCGGCGGAGGCGATATACTGTTCCACTTCACCCCCCACGTCCCCGGAGAAGAGAAAACTCCGGCTGCCGTGAGTGAGTTTCAGTACGACGGAGTTGTTGTTCATGTCGAAGGGGAACGGAGTATCTTTCGGCGGATGGAGGAACTCTACCCGCACCCCTCCTATATCCCTCGGGGGCGTGGAGGTGGAGACCCTTACGACCTCGGTGCCGGAGAGGGCAAGAGCGTCTCCGAGCTCCCCGAGCTTTCCATAGCCGTTCCACCAGAACTCCCGCGGGGAGAAGTTCCCGGCGATGAAGCCGAGCCCGCCCATGTGGTCGCGCTGGGCGTGGCTCAAGACAAGGTAGTCGATCCGTTTTATCTTCCTGCCCCAGAGGACCGGGGCAACGACACTCTCGCCCACGTCGAAGCCGGAGCGGTAGACCCCCCCTCCGTCCACGAGCATGGTCTCGCCTCCGGGGAACTCAACGAGTGCGGAGTCCCCCTGCCCGACGCTTATGAAGGTTACCGTAAGGTCGTCCTTCAATAGCCCTTGGTAGCGCCACCAGCCGGTATCGACCATGAGCGCGAGGAGCAGGACCGGGACGGGCCAGAGCGCCGTACGCTTCTTCGACGCCTCCGCCGCCGACACGATAAGCAAAAAGAAGAGCGCCACCTCTACCACGGTCGGCGTCGTTACACGGACCGAGGCGTAGGGCAGCTCCGCGAAGAAGCGTACGAACCACACGCCCACCTCCACGGCCGCATCGGCACCGAGGAGCAGCACGCCCGAAAGCCCCTCCCATAGAGGCAGG
>JAZGJJ010000189.1 GCA_036482575.1 Thermodesulfobacteriota bacterium | reverse complement strand
CACACCCGAAAGCCCCTCCCATAGAGGCAGGAAGAGTGCCGAGAGTAACGCCAGCGGCACGGTAACGAAGCAGAAGAGCGGCACGATGAGGAGGTTCGAGAGCGGGGCGACGAGCGAGACCCTGTGGAAGTGGTGGGCAAGGACGGGCCACGTTCCGGCCGTGGCCGCCGCACTCACGAAGAAGAGCATTACCGCCTTCCGCCTGAGCCTGGTTTCCCAGAGGCTCAACCCCCCGCTTATCGCCTCGTCCTCATCCCTTGCGTAGAGCGCCTTCAGGCCGGGGACGAGATAGATGATCGCGAGTACGGCGATGAACGACAGCTGGAAGGACACCTCCCCGAGCACCCCCGGCGAGACCAGGAGCACGACAAGTGCGGCAAGCGCGAGAGTGTTATAGAGGTCCCGCACCCTGCCCATAAAGAGCATTATAACGAAGGTACCCACCATTATGACGGCCCTCTGGGTAGAGACCGGGAAGCCCGCTATAAAACCGTATGTCACGACCGGGAGGAGGCTCATAAGCGCGGCCGCCCTCTTTACGTTCACCGCGAGCATCAGCCGCTCGGAGCGCTTCAGTATCCAAAGAAAGAGCGAGTAGCAGAAGTAGGCGACGAAGCCGACGTGGAGCCCCGAAATGACGAGGAGGTGCGCGGTGCCCGCCACTATGAACACCTCCCTCGTCTCCTCGGGTATTGTCCCCTTCTCCCCTATGGTAAGGGCCTTCAAGATCCCCCCGTGCTTCATGTCGGAAGAGTCTATGAACTCCCCTACCCTGTCTCTTGCCGCATCTATCTTACGTAAAAAACCCTCTCCCCCTCCCCCGGTGCCGGTCCTGACGATAAAGCCCTCCTTGACGTAGCCCGTGACGAAGACCCCTTTACGGGCGAGCCACCGCTGGTAGTCGAAGCCGCCGGGGTTGCCGAAGTTCCGGGGCTCTTTCAGCTTCGACAGGAACTTTACGCGTTCTCCCCTCTTGATACCCGTCTCCGCGCCTTTCACCGTAAGCATGACCCTTCCGGTTACCGGGAGCCGGACGTCGCCCGTTAAGACGGCCTCCGTATCCACGTAGAGTCTCGTGCCGCTGTCTCCCCTCGGCTCCGGCGGGCCGTGCACCCGCCCCTCGACCCGGAGGCCGAGCGGGTTATCGGTTGCATCGATAAAGTTCTTTATATGGTTATCCGGAATCTCCGGCCTTATGACCGGCAGGATGAAGAGAGCGCCGAGCAGGAAGAACGGCGGAAGGTTTACGAAGTGACTGAAGGACCATCTCTTAAGGGCGGCTGCGAGGAGGAGGATAAGGGAGACGAGCAGACCCGCGTACACGGCCCCGTACCCCGGCGCGAACCTCTCCCCGGCATAGATGCCGAGCATAAAGGAGAGGGCAACGGGCACGAGCGGACGCATGCGTAGAAAGTATCACATCAGGGACGGCATGGCAAAAAGAACGGTGGGGGCCAGCCTACGCAACTGCACTCACATAGATCGATTTACAAACCATATCTCAGTTGCCTTGCAATAGCGACGCTTAATCGTTACCTCCTTATTCTGATAAGTAATACAGCCGCCAGGCGTAAGAATGACGAATGTAGTTTCTTTTGCCGAATAACGAACGACGTGGCCGGCGCCCTCACTCCACGATAGTTCACCAACGCCGTACTCTCGATCAAACTCGGAAATCGTAGAGCCAACTCTCAACCCCTTTTTTGTTTGGAAAAACGAATCGGTAAAAGAAATCCCATTCCAATGCCTGTATACTTTATGACCGTAAAAATCTATAACATATAAATCCGACGGATCGCCTTCCAAGTATTCAATCTCCTTTACAACTCTACTTTGTCCGACAATCGAGGTAATTTCCCCCATCCCCAGCTTCATATCCACCCCATCTATCGTTCTATTGGCAATATCAACGACAACATTGCGCTCTGCTGATACAGACATCGAAGTGCAATACAAAAGGGCAGCAAATGTTAACGCCAATGATAGTTTCATTTTCCTAACGTTCCAACATATCCTTTGTGCTCGGGATAGGCCCCACGCCACACTATTTTAAATCTTTCTTCAACGCCCTTGCAATCTTTTCGGTTATGCCGGGGATGGCGGTAAGCTCCTCGACAGAAGCCTTCCTGATACCGTCGAGGTCGCCGAACTTTTCAAACAAGAGCGCCCGTTTCTTGCGGCCGATGCCGGGTACGCGGTCGAGAACGGATGAGACGGCTTTACCCCGGAGCTTACGGTGGTAGGTGACGGCGAAGCGGTGGA
The DNA here is from genome assembly GCA_036482575.1 of Thermodesulfobacteriota bacterium. Lineage (NCBI taxonomy): Bacteria > Pseudomonadati > Thermodesulfobacteriota > Thermodesulfobacteriota bacterium. Next base: position 9,092 of record JAZGJJ010000189.1, on the reverse strand, counting down.
CCTCGTCCCTTATCCTCCGGAGGAGAAGGTCGGCCTTCGAGCCCTCCCTTAAGAGTACGGGGTCCTTCACGCCGGGGCGGAAGACACGCTCGCCTTTATCGTTCTTATCTTTGGCCAGCGCCGCGAGCTCGACCCCCTCTATACCGAGCTCGCGCATGACGCTCACCGCGATACCGAGCTGGCCCTTGCCGCCGTCCACGAGTACCAGATCGGGCAGAGGTGTTTTCCCCGCTTTTTCCGTATCGGCATAACGCCTGGAGAGTACCTCGTGCATCATCGCATAGTCGTCCGGCCCCGCCACTCCCTTTATCTTATAGCGCCTGTAGCGGTTCTTGTCGGCCCTGCCGCCGGTGAACGTTACCATGGCCCCCACGGCCTCCCTGCCGCCTATGTTCGATATGTCGAACGCCTCTATGGTCCGGGGGAGGGTCTTCAGGCGAAGCCTTCTCTTCATCTCCGCCGTAACGCCGTCCACGGCCTCGCCGCTCTCCTTTGCCTTCTTCAATGCCTCGCGGGCGTTGGCCTCGGCCATCTTTATGAGCTTTACCTTCCCTCCCCTCGCGGGGTTCCGTATCTCGACCTTCCTGCCCTTCTTATCCGTTAGCCATTCGGCCACGGCCGCCCTCCCCTCGATAAGCGCCGGCACGAGCACCTCGTCCGGTACGAACTTCCCCCCACGGTAGAACTGAGAGAGGAAAGAGCCGAGCAGTTCTCCATCGGGAAGTCCCGTGTCGTCGAAGGTAAAATCTCTCGTGCCGACGAGCCTGCCCTCCCTTATGAACAGCGCCTGCACCGCGAGTTTTTCTTCCTCCCTTGCGAGTGCGAACACGTCCCGGTCAACGCCGGTGGTGGAGACCACCTTCTGCTCTTCGAGCATCGCCTCGATCGACTGTATCCTGTCCCTTATCCCGGCGGCCTCCTCGAAGCAATGGGCGGCCGACGCCTCTTTCATATTACGCTTGAGCTTCCTCAGAAGCTCCCTGTTCCTGCCTTCGAGGAACATCACGGTCCCCTCGACGAACTCGGCGTAATCGTCCTTCGATATGAGCCCCGTCGCGGGCGAGGAGCATATACCGAGTTGGTAGTCCAGGCACGGCCTTACCCTGTTACGGAACTCGTGCGGCGTGCAGACGCAGAGCGGAAAGACGCGCCGGATGAACTTAACGGTTTCACGTACCGCACCGGCCGAGGCATAGGGACCGAAGTAGCGGGAGCCGTCCTTAACCACGCGTCTCGTTACGAGTATGCGTGGAAACACTTCCGTGGTGGTTATCTTTATCGAGACGTAGGTCTTGTCGTCCTTAAGGCGGATGTTATAGCGGGGCTTGTGTTTCTTAAGGAGGGTGTCTTCGAGGATCAATGCTTCTTTTTCGTTGGCCGTGACGATGTAGTCCAGGTCCGTGGTCTTCGAGACGAGGAACTTTACGGCGTAGCGGCCGTCACCGCTACCTTTAAAATAGGAGCGCACCCGGGCGCGGAGGTTCTTTGCCTTGCCGATATAGAGGACCACCCCCCTCGGCCCCTTCATCATATAGACCCCGGGGGAGGGGGGCAGGGACTTTATCTTTTCGTCGAGGGCCATAGGCCCAATTTATCACTTATAAGCGGTAGTTTCAATCTGGGTTCTGTTAAAGGGCAGGATACTTGAAGAGAAATTACCACAACGCTAAAAGGGGGCACCGGTACATATACCCCTTTTCAATCTATTTATATGCCTCGCTTCTATGACGGACGGCTATAATATCTATATGCGTATCTTTGTCGTATATCGCATAAATCACCCGGTAGTCGCCGATACGGATACGCCACAGATTATTTTCTCCCTGCAACTTACGACAGCCTGCCGGGCGAGGCGTTCCGGCAAGAGCTTCTATCCTGGGAAAGATTCGTCTTACAACCACGGAATCCAGAGCTTCAAGTTCTTTTCGAGCTGGGCGGGCAAAGCCGATGGTGTAATCACCCATTCAACTTCCCTTGCTTCCTCAGCTTTTTCCTGACAAACTCAAGAGATTCGCGAGGCTCCCCGGCACGTACCCTTGCAATCAAGCTATCGAAAAAGTCTTCCCACAGTTCACCATGTTTTTTTAAATCAATCAGCACACCTGTTTTCTTCCCACTGTCATCTACAATAAACTGAACGCCTTTCATAGGTCCAACCTCCTTCCATTGTTTTCTACTTTTCCCCTACCCCCTGGCCCTCTCTATGTACCTGCCCTCCTCGGTATCGACCCTTATGAGCTCGCCGGTCTCGACGAACGGAGGGACCGTCACCTTGAGGCCCGTCTCTAGCGTGGCGGGCTTTCCCGAGGACGACGCCGTAGCGCCCTTCATATCGGGCGGGGTGTCCACAACCTTCATCTCCACCACCTTCGGCGGCTCCACCCCGACGGGCTTCCCGTCGAAGAACTCGATGGTGAACTTGACGTTCGACACCAGGTAGTCGACGTTACCCCCGAGGGTATCGCCGCTTAGAGAGAGCTGCTCGTAGTCGGCGGTGTTCATGAATACGTACTCGTCCCCGCTCTCGTAGAGGTACTCCATCTCGTGCTGCTCGAGGACGGCCCTCTCTATCTTGTCGTCCGAGCGGAACCTGTTCTCGAAACCCGTGCCGGTCTTTAGATTTCGGAGCTTCGTCTGCACGATCCCCCGCTTATTGCCGGGCGTTAAGTGCGTTACGCTCAGCACCGTGCAGGGCTCGTTCTTGAAGATAATCGTCATACCCGCCCTGAGTTTTGTCGCAGCTAACATCTTTAATGTTTCTCCTTTTTACTTTTTACTTCTCTTTCAGCCGACCCACTTACGCACATGCCCGACGGTGTTGCCGCAGTTGAGCTTCTTGAAGAGCTGGTCGAACCTCTCCTCCAGCTCCCCGCTTATGATGTCTTTCCGGGCGGCGTCAAGGTTCCAGAACTTCTCCTTGAAGGGTCCGAAACCTTTTTTACGCGTCTTGTAGATGAACTGCTCCTCTGTCTGGCCCTCCTTCATCTCGTCGGGGAAGTTGTCCTTAAGGTAGTTGTAGACCTCGTCCCTTAGCTCCACGGGGAAGGCCGGGCTGTCGTAGACCATGTTCTGGAAGCCCGTGGCCAGGTGCACCTCTGCCGCGCTCTTTTCGACGAACAGGTGAAAGGCGTCGTCGGGGAGGGTGGAGGCCCCGTGCTGGACCACGCCCGCGAGCCCGTAGGCCTCTCTTGAGACCTTCGAGAGCTTCTCGATGATGTCGAAGTCCACGCTTACCTTTGCTATGGAGCCGTCCGGCATGACGACCCCGCCGTGCGAGGTGCCGGTCTGTATGCTTATCTTGCTTATGCCCTTGAGCTTCTTGTCGAGCGTATCGAGGAAGCCGTCCATGAAGGCCCGGAGCTCATCTTCGGTGGAGTTCTTCCCGCCGACCTCGCCTATCTCCCCGCCTACCGAGACGGTTACGCCGTCCGGTTCGTTCTCCCTTATGAAGGCGGTAAGCGCCGCGGTTATGGTGAAGTTAGGCTCCTGCTGGTCTTTGACCGTGGGTTTCGAGAGGTCCACAACGGTGGAGGCGTCGATGTCGATATTAAGGAAGTCCGCCTCTATGGCCTCCTTTACGAGCGCCTTTATCGCCCCGACCTCCTTATCCCCGTCCTCGGCGGAGTTCTTCGCGTTTATCTGGAAGTGGTCGCCCTGGATGAAAACGGGCCCCCTGAAACCCTCCTTTACGGCGGCGGCCAGGATGGCGGCGGAGTACTCGGCGGGGCTCTGTCCGGTATAGCCTATCTCGCTCTTGGCTATCTCGAATATGAAGGCACCCGAGTCGTTTGACATAGCGGCCCTGAAGACCGCCCTCGCCGTGTCGTAGGTAAGCCCCCTTATGTTTATGGCGGGTACGGTGAAGCCCGAGACCTCACCGCTGCCCATGGCCTCGTACAGGCCCTGTATGGACGCCGGGAATATACCGAGCGAGCCCGCCGCGGCCTTTATGAGGCTGCGGGCCTCACCGCTTACCTCTTCCCCTCCGAAGACGGCACCGCGGACCATGGCGTCTATTGCCTCGCCGCGAAGCGCCGCCTCGTCGATGACCTCGCCGCCCTCCTTTACCGCCCCCTTCAAAGAGTCGTACATCTCACCTGTCGATTCAAAGCCCATAAGCCGTTCTCTCCCTCCTGTGCTAACAGTTTAAGAAGTTTAAACAGTTTAAGAAGTTTAAAAAATTTAGAAATTTTTCAGCCGCGCCGCCCGTGCCGCGTCCCGGCCGTAGTACCAGCCGTAGAGCCTCGTGGGGGAAACGCCGAGGTAGTACAGCGCGACAAACGACCAGTTCTTAAACGTATTTACGGCCACCCCGGGTTCTATCCAGCGCCTGGCCGAGGTGGTAATGCGCTCCGGCAGGCAAACGACCCTGCCGGCCGCGGCGAGCCGCCTCACGAGGTCCACGTCCTCCATGAGCGGCAACCCCCTGAAACCGCCGACCTTTAAAAAGAGCTCGCGCCTTACGAATATGGCCTGGTCTCCGTATATGAGGCCGAAGAGCTTATAGCGAAGTCTCGCCCCCCGTTCGACCAAGCGAAGCCCGGGACCGGGAGCGTCTATGGCGAGTGTGAAACCTCCTCCCGCCACCCCTTCATCCTCCATGCAGTTTCTTATAGCGCCGTACCATCCCTCGGGGAGCTTCGTATCCGCGTGGAGAAAGAGTAGCAGATCTCCGGAGGCCGCCTCTGCCCCGGCGTCCATCTGAACCCCTCTTCCGGCGGAGCTTCTTACCACCCTGACGCCCGCGGCCTCGGCCAGGGCCGAGGTCTCGTCCGAACTCCCTCCGTCAACGACTATTACCTCGACTTCCCCCCCTCCCCCCTCCCCCCCCTCCGCCCTTGCGGACGCTATGGCCTCCCTTACGTTCTCCGCCTCGTTCAACGCCGGTATTACGACCGATATCTTCATCCCGCGGCGGACCCCGAGCGGCCCCGTTACGAAACCGAAGAGAGCCTGTCGTTCACCATGCGCAGGAGGTTCTTCGCCTCAAAGGGCTTTAAAAGGTAGGGACAGCCGCTCTTATCGAGGAAGTCCTTTACGTCCTGGCTGAAGATATCTCCGGTAAGCACTATGAACCTGTCCTTCATGCGGCCGTCTCTTTTAACGGCGGCGGTATAGAACTCTTTCCCCCCCATCCCCTGCATCTTCATGTCGGTTATTACGATGTCGAACTCCTTCCCTTCCATGATGTCCAGGGCCTCCTTGCCGTCGGAGGAGACCTCTACGAAGAAGCCCTCGCCCGAGAGGATGTCGGAGAGCGGCTCCCTTATGCCCGGCTCGTCGTCCACGACCAGCACCCTCGCGCCCGCGGCGGCCTCTTTCCGCTCCTCCCCGGACGCCTCCCCTTCCGCCTCTTCATCCTCTCTGGCGATCACGGGGAGCTCCAGCGTCACGGTGGTCCCCTCCCCCTCGCGGCTCGAGATGTCTATCCATCCCCCGTGCTCTTTCAGTATGCCGTGGCTTATGGAAAGGCCCAGCCCGGTGCCCTTCCCCGTCTCCTTGGTGGTGAAGAAGGGCTCGAAGACCCTGTTTAAGAACTTCGCGGGTATGCCCGGGCCGTTGTCGATTACGGAAATCTCTATTATACGGCCCTTGAGCGTCGTCTTTATCTCGAGCTTCCCCTCTCCCCTGTGGGCCACCATGGCGTCGGCCGCGTTGTTGACGACGTTTATGAGCACCTGCTGGAGCTGGTAGTAATCGACCATCGTATCCGGCACGTCCGGGGACAGCTCCGTTACCACCTCTATATTGTTGTACCTGAACGAGGACTCCCTGAGTTCGAGCGTCTCGCGTACCATGTCGTTCAGGTTGTGCCGGGCCCTCTCGGGCTTCCTGGCCCTGGCGAAGGTAAGGAGGTTCTGCACTATCTTGGCCGTCCTCATGGACTCCTTGTATATCTTGCCGAGCTTGTCCTTGATATCCTCCACCTTCCTGTCGCCCGGGCTCTCCATAAGGAGCTGGCTGTAGCCCATAATCCCCATAAGCGGATTATTGAGCTCGTGGGCGATGCCCGCGACGAACTTGCCTATGCCCGAGAGCTTTTCCGTGTGTATGAGCCGCTCCTTCAAGGCCTTCTCCTCGGTGATGTCCCTGGCTATATGCACGGTCGCCGTGACCTCCCCGACCTCGTTCAATATCGGGTAGGTGGTTATATGGTAGTCCCCCTTCAAGTGGGGCTCCCTCAACTCAAGGCTCTCCATGCATTTGCTCTCGAGCGTCTTGTCGTGCGGGCAGTCGTCTATGGGCTCTTCGGTGCAGTGGAAGTACGTGTAGCACTTCTCGCCGATAAGCTCCTTGGGCTCGCGGCCGACCTTCTCGGCGAAGGCCTTGTTGACCTTCATGAGGTTGTGGTCCCGGTCGTGTATGGTGATGAGGTCGTTTATGGAGTCGAATGTGGTCTCCCACTCCTGCCTGCTCTTGCTGACCTTCTCCAGCAGCAGCCTCTTCTCCCTGACCCTGGTGTTAAGAGACTCTATCATCTCGTTGAACGCGTTCGCGAGATAGCCCACCTCGTCTTGTGAGGACACGTCCACGCGGGCCGAGATGTTCGCCTTGCCGGCGGCTATCTTTTCGGTAACCGACTCTATGACGCCCACGGCCCTGCCTATGGGGCCGGTCACGAACGCCCTTATAAGGAGCGAGAGGAGTGTACCCACTATCAACAGGGTGAGGACGCCAGAGAGGAGGAGCCGGTCCCTCGCATCCTTAAGCGCGGCGTACATGCCGTCGAGCGAGGTGGAGATCATGAGCACCCCCCTCGCCCCCTCCGGCACGTGGCACATGCCGCACGCCTCCTGCTCCTCTATGGGCCGGAGGTAGGTCAAATACCTCCCATCCTCCTCCACATAGTGCACCGGCTCGCTCCGCCAGTCCTTCTTAAACGCCTCGAACGCCTTTTTAAACCCCGGGTCGTCCACGCCCTCCGCGACGTTATTCTCCACCTCGGCGTGCCCCTTTAACCACTCCTGCCTCACACCGCCGAGCCTTCCCTCGACCTCCCGGATGGTCTTCATATCCTTAAAGGCTTCCTCTACGCCGTTACCCCTTATGATAGCGAGCCTGTCCACATGCTCCGCCGCACTCATATCCTCCATGAAGTGGCGGATCATATCGGCCCTCCCCTCCAGCATGTCCGTGGCCACGTCATTGAGTATCACTTGGGCCACCATCTCACTCGCCCTTAGCTTCTCCTCGATGAGCTGCGTCTTCTCGTTACTGTACTGCCAGAGGTAGGATGCGGCTATCATCATGGCTATAACCACGAGGACCAGGCTGAGTATCTTTGAATGGATGCTCTTCTTATACCTGCGATACATAAGGGGTCCCTCTTTCGCGAAGCGTTACGGCGTACGGGCCGACGCGGCAAGGCCTTTGCGTATCTCCAAAGTATAGACTTTTTCGGTTATTTCCGCAAGCGCCGCGGCAGGGAGACAAAGTTTAAATAGTCTAAACAGTTTAAAGAGTTTAAAAAGTTGGCCTCTTTTAACTTCTTAAACTTTTAGACTTCTTAAACTTCTTGAACTCTTTATACTCGCCCCATAGGGCCTTTTCACTCCTCTTTGAGCTCCCTTGTCATAAGCGCCATCACGGCGTCCATCGGGGAGACCCCCCCATAGAGCACCTTGATTACCGCCTCGGTGATGGGCATCTCGACGTCATGCACGCGAGCGAGCTCCTTTACGGCCCTGGAGGTCTTCACCCCCTCGGCCACCATCTTCATCTCGTCGACCACCTCTTCGAGGCTCCGGCCCCGTCCTATCTTAACGCCGACCGTCCTGTTCCTGCTGAGCTCGCCGGTGCAGGTAAGGACCAGGTCCCCGAGGCCCGAGAGGCCGTAGAAGGTTTCGGGCCTCGCGCCCATCCTGACCCCGAGCCGGCCCATCTCCACGAGCCCCCTTGTAATGAGCGAGGCCCTCGCGTTATTGCCGAGATCCAGGCCGTCGGAGATGCCCGCGGCCAGCGCGATTACGTTCTTGAGCGCCCCGCCGAGCTCCACGCCGACGGCGTCGGTATTGGTGTAGACCCTGAAAACCTCGGTGGAGAAAGCCCGCTGGACCGCGGCCGACGCGTCGGCCGACCCGGACGCCGCGCACACGCAGGCGGGCTTCCCCTCGCTCACCTCCTTCGCGAAGGTGGGGCCGGAGAGGACTACAATCTCACGCTCCCCCTTGACGGTCTCCTTCAATATGGCGCTCGCGGTGAGGCCGGTGCTTTCCTCGATCCCCTTGGAGGCGCTTGCGAGGATGGCGTCCTCCGGTATGTGGGCCGACGCTTCCTTGAAGACGTCCCTTATGCCGTGCGACGGCACCACGCATAAGACGATGGAGGCGCCGCGGAGGGCCGCGGCAAGGGAGGTGGTAGGGCGGAGGTTCGGGGAGAGTTTTACCCCTGGAAGAAAGACGGCGTTCTCCGCCCTCTCTTTAATGGCCGAGCATATCTCCGGCTCTCTTACCCAGAGCGACACATCGAAACCTTTTCCGGCCAGGAGGTTCGCCAGCGTTGTGCCCCAGCTGCCGGCACCCAGTACTGCAACACGTTCCTTCGACATTATTTCCCCTTTCTCCCCTTTCGGATGGAGGGGGCCTTTCCCGGCCGCCCTACTTTTTCTTCTTCCTGGGGGCGGGCCCCTTTTTAAGCCTCTCCTCTATGGACGCTATCCGTATCCTTACCACCTCTTTATTGGGGTAGTCGCCCTCGAGAGCCACGAACCGCTCGAGTGCCTCGGCGAGCCGCCCGGACTCCTCCAGGGCCGAGGCCACCCCGAGCCGCGCCTCTATGGAGAGCATGTGGTCGGGGAACTCCGAGATCACCGTGTCGTACGCCTCCATGGCGTCTTCGAGCCGCCCCTCGAGGTGGTACATGGCGGCCAGTTGGTAGTGTATTTCCGGCCTGAGCGGGCTCCGGGGCGAGGACCTCAATATCTCACCGAACTCCGCCCTGGCCCTGTCGAAGTCGTTCGCCTTCATGTATTCGGCGGCTATCCGGTAGCGGAAACGACCGGCCTCGGCGGGCTTTTCCACGATAAGCCGGCGGTACTCCTCTATGGCCTTTGCGCGCTCGCCGAGAGTAACGTATATCCCCGCCACCTCCTC
>JAZGJJ010000188.1 GCA_036482575.1 Thermodesulfobacteriota bacterium | reverse complement strand
TGGGCATCTCGCTCGCCCTCGCGTCTATCTTGAGGACGACCTTCTCACCGGCCTTTACCTTCCATGTGGAGGGCTTGAAGAACCACTGGTCGGATATGACCTTTATGGTCCTCGTGTTGGTCGCCTTGTCGAGCCTTCCGGTAAGGCGGACCTTCTTCTTGGCGGCGGGCGCGGTTTTTTCCGTTTCCACCGCCGGTGCGCTTTTTTCCACCGCCGGAGCGCTCTCCGCCGCGCCGCCCGTGGTCGTGGCGGGAGCGGCGCAGCCGATTAGGAGCAGCGTACAGGCCAGTGCCGGCAGGAGCGCCGATGTGGTACGTTTCATCTCTAATAGGGCTTTCATCTCCGTTTTCCTCCTTTCAGGGAATGAATCCAGTATAGCACAAAAAAGGGAAAAAAAGAGGCAGGAACCTTTCGGTCCGCTGACCGTTCGGTTCCTGCCTCTTTCTATTACTGTTACTGCGGAAGGCCCGCGTTATTCTTGCGGTACGCCTCTTATTACTCTACGACTATCAGGAACCCGTTCATGTCCGGGTGGTCCGGTCCGCAGAAGATGTCGCACTCGAAGAAGTACTCGCCGGGCTTGGCCGTTATCTTGGCCGGGAGCTCGATCGTGTGCTTGGTGAAGGTCTTGACGTCCATCCTCCAGTTGAAGTCCGGGAAGCTCAAGGCGGTCGTGTCGATGATGGGCATCTCGCTCGCCCTCGCGTCTATCTTGAGGACGACCTTCTCACCGGCCTTTACCCTCCATGTGGAGGGCTTGAAGAACCACTGGTCTGAGATGACCTTTATGGTCCTCGTGTTGGTCTTTTTGTCCAGCTTTCCCGTCAGCCTCGGCGCCGCCTGGGCCGTGTCGTCTCCTACGAGCGAGGCGGCACTGTGCCAGCCGAACATAACGGCGACCGTCAGGGCCGTCAGGAATGCCAGGGTCCTGGCTGTTTTCTTGGCTTCTATTAGCATTATTGTCCTCCTTCTGTTCCTACATAGTGGAAGGGCAGGGTCTCTTTACGAGACCCTGCCCCGATTATAGCTGTTCCAACGGCACCTTAGAGGCCCTGCTCGCTACCTCTGTTGGAGTTGATGACCGAGGTCGGGGTCTTCGAGGGTATTTCCTTGACCTTCTTGTAGGTCAGCCCGTCGTAGACAACAACCTTGTCCTCGCCCCATGAGGACACGAAGAGGTACGCGCCCCGAGCCGAGAACTCCGGGTGTACCGCGGACTTCCCGACCTTTATCTTCTTCACGACCTCGAGGGTCTCGACGTCGATGACGTAGACATAGGCGTGCGTCTTCTGCCCCTCGATGACGGCGTCAGCCACGACGTGCGGAGCGCCGGGGTGCTTCCTTATGAAGAGGCCGCCGGCCGCCTTGGGGTTGCCCGCGGCTGAGGTCGGTATGTTCTTCAGGTGCTCCATCGTCGAAGGATTGAAGGCCGTGACGGTTCCCTTGCCTATGTTCGTCTCGAAGCATACCTCGCCCCAGCACGCGCCGGGTCCGGGGTGCGGGACCGGGTCGGTGCCTATCGTGCCCTGATAGGCGGTGGAGTCGTTTACGACATCCTTGTAGGCGTCGAGGATCCACATGTGGTTGGACTTCTGGGCCGCCAGCATGAAGTACCTGCCGCCCTCGGAGACAAAGCCGTCGTGGAGCTTGTCGCCCACGCCGAGGAACTTCTTGATTACCTTGAACTCGGGCGCGGTCTTCATGTCAACGATCCAGACCTGTCCGCCGTCCTTCCAGGCGATGGCCATGAGGTCCTTTACGCCGCCGATGTCGGTTATGGACGCGCACCTCGAAGGCTTGATCTCGCCCTTGATTATCCCCTCGGGGCCCTCAAAGGTCTTGAGTATCTTCAGGGTCTTGGAGTCCATTATGACGGCGGTACCCGGCCTGTAGTTGCCCGCGAAGATGTACTTGCCGTTCATGCTTATCGCCGAACCCCTGGAGTCCTTGCCTATGGTCTGCTCGGCCACGATCTTCTGGGCCAGGAGGTCGACCTTGGCGTAGTAGCCGTTCCTGCCCATGACGTAGTAGTACCTGCCGTCAGGGGAGAAAACCGGCGCGTGCGGCTGGTGGATCTTGGGAAGGCTGATCCGCTTCACAACCTCGAGGTCCGTCGCGTCTATGATAAGGACCGTCTTGTTTTCCCTCTCCACGACCACCATGAGGTTCCCGGTGCCGTAGGTGAAGGGCTTCTTGTCCGCGAATACCACGCTGGGGGTTAAAGCCATCGCGGCCATGATGAGACCCGCCGCGAATACGAATATTGCGGCTTTGATTCCTTTAAATTCCTTCATCTTTCACCTCCATGCTGAAGTAAATTAAATCGAAAGAAGACCACCAATACATCCTTCTCTGTTACCCTGGGTCACCTCCCTTCTCTAGTGCAGGGTATATTTTCAACTGCAATGAACACCTTCTAAAGGTTGGAACACCCGGCCTGCCCGAGGCCGGGGACCCCCCCTTTTACCACCAGTCGCGGGCGTTGTCAACCCTTTAGAAAAGGGGTCTACTTCGCCTTGCCTACGAGCAGGTCCGCGTCCGCGTCGTCGAAGCCGAGGATCCTCGAAAACGAGGCATAGTGCCTGCGGTTGCTGCTGTTGACGTGGATGGAGACGGCGACCGCGTACGTCTTGCCCGGCTCTATCAGCTTGTCCTCTTTCGGGTCTCCGCTCTTGAGCTTCCTCTTCAAGACGACGGTCCACTTCCCGTCCTTGTACTCCCCTTTTCCGGAGAGGTCGTCCTGGCTCTTATCGACGGTCCTGGCGGTGAATACGCTCTCGTCCACGACCTTGCCCTTGGGGTTCTTGGAGTCCGCAACGAACCTCCAGAGGTCGATAAACTTGCCTTTCCCGAGCCTCTTCTGGAGCTTGGCGTCGGGCTTCAGCTTGTCCCAGCCCCCGGTCGCGTCTATGGCGGTCCTTGTGCCGGGGAGGTACTTCGTCACCTGCTTCGAATCCTTATACAGGGCGTTTGCGCCGACCTTGGCGGCATCGGGCTCGTACGGCATGTTCGTGGCGTCCTTGTGGCAGGTGATCCAGCAGCCGTAGGCCTCGAAGTACTTTACCCTGGACCTCGGGCCCTTCTTCTTCTGGACCATGTCGTCTATCATGAAGTTCAGGGCGTTTATCTTGCCCTTGTCGGCCTTGCCCGGGCCCTCCCACTGGAACCAGAGGTACATATATTCACTGTCATATGCGCCTTTAAAGAGGGCGGTTATCATGCCCGGGGTCCCGGCCGGAGGCGGATTCTCCTCAAGCTTCTTGCCCGTTACGAAGTTCTTGCCCCTGTCCTCCTCTTCACCCTGGTGGCACTCAATGCACTTGTCATCACCCCTTGCTATCGACTTCTTGCCTTTGTGCTCGGAAGAGAGCCACTCCCAAGCGCTCTGGCCGGGGTAGAAGAGGTCGATGTACTCTTCGTCGATCTTGTTCCAGTCAGGCTCGCCCGCACTGGCTGCGAGAGGCAGCATGAGAGCCACCATGAAGAAAACCGATAGTAATAGAACGAACCGCTTCATGAGTATAGTCCTCCTTTGTCCATAGTCGTTTTGATTACGGCCTTATTATAGCTCGCCCGTAAGCCCCTGTCCAACTAATCCTCGTCCTCGTCGTCTTCGTCATCATCATCGTCGTCGTCATCCTCACCATCGTCCCATGGGACCTCGGCATGGACGAGGTCGTAGTGGCAGTCTATGCAGGTCTTATTCTGGGTCTCCATCTTCTTATGGGCCCGCTCTATAGTCTTGCTCGTGGGCTTGAGGAGCGCCCGGTCGTGGCAGTCCCTGCACTTCGCGCTGTCGGTGGCAAGCAGCTTTTCCCTTACCTTTCCCGCGAGCTCGATCCGTCTCTTCTCCCACAGCTCCTTATCCATTATAACGCCCGAGATGTTGTGGAAGGCACTGTCCCCCTGGGAGCCGCTGTTTATGTACAGGAACTTGAACCTGATCAGTTGGAACATAGAGTGGGGTTCGTGGCAGGATATACAGCCCGGCCTCACCCCGGAAGGGTTGTTGTAGTGGGTCGACTTCTGGAACTCCCTGAACGGGTATGGATGGCACTCCGCACAGCCGATGCGCGCCCCGCTCGTGACCTTGCTGCTGCTGAAGCTGTTCCCCTTATAGTCGTCGAAGGAGTACTTTATCATCTTCTCGTGGCATATGTTGCAGACCCCGGGGTCGGTGTTCAGCCTGTGGGAAGTATAGCCGACTACCTTGAAGACGAGGATCGAGGCCACAAGAGTGACGAGGGCGACTATCACATGGGTTTTTCTGCCTTCTTTAGCCAAAGCGGTCAGCTCCTTTTAAGGCTCTCTTTGTAGAGCGCGAAGTGCTTTGCGTTGTCGACTTCAATGTCGCCGTAGCGGTCCCCGGGCTCAGCCGGGGTTACCGTGACGGTCGTATCTCCCCATCCCTGGCTTCCTCCAGTCGGGTCCGGCGCGGGCGGTATTATATCGTTGGGGTGGACCCCGTTATCCTCCCACCACAGGTTGTGCTCTATGTCGTGGTCCTCGAACTTGCCCGACCACATGGGGGCGTGGCCGTGGCGGTGGGCCGTGGCCACGCGTCCGCCTCCGTGGTGCCCGAAGGAGGTGGAAATGGCAACGACCCCGGGGTGGATACCCTGGGTCGCGCGTGCCCTTGTTACCATGTAGCCCGCCGCCGACGTAACCCGTATCATGTCCATGTCGTGTATGCCGAGACCGGCGGCGGTCTGCTTGTTTATCAGAGCGTGGTTCGAGTGCATGAACTCCGCGAGGTACTTGTTGTTCGCAGCTGCGGCGGTCGTATGGCCCACGGCCTTGTAGGTGGTAAGGACCATTTCGCCCTTTTTGAGCCCCTGGTGCAACGGGCTCTCTTTCCAGGTCGGAAGGGGGTCGAGACCGTGTTTTTTGAACGCCTCGACATATATCTGGAGCTTCCTGCTCGGGGTGTCGAAGCCCCTGACTCTCCTGCCGCCGACCTTTATGCCTATGGCCTTGCCGTTTTTGGTTATAACGCCGGTCTTCGGGTTAGTCCTCGCCCCGCTCAACTCCCCGGAGGAGAGGGGTTTCTCGTGCAGGCCGTATTCGGCCTTTAAGTGTCTTTTATCGTCAGTCATCAACCTTTTAGAGTTCGGGTCCAGCTTCCCATAGCGCGGCCATACCCCGTTCTTCATGAGGTTGTCGTACCCGCCTGCCTCGACGAGTGCGGGGATCTTCTCGATCTGCCCCTTTATCCAATCCTCGCTGGTCTTGAAGTCGAAGTACTTGGCAAGGCCGTACTTGTCGTCGGAGTCGGCGCGCCTTGCAAGCTCCCGTAAGACCATCCTGACGTCCCTGGACTCCCCCCGGGGCTTTATTACCGGCCTGTTCAGACCCACCCAGGGCCAGAGCGACGAGGGTGAGGATATGAGGTCGTTGCTTTCGAGGTAGTGGGCGTCCGGGAATATTATGTCGGCCAGCTCCGCGGTCTCGGTCATGGAGGAGCCGAACTCGACTATAAACGGTACGAGCCCGTGGTCCTTCAGGGTCTCCCTCCAGACACTCGCCGCCGGAGAGGAGTAGGCCGGGTTCGCGCCGTGGTTCAGGAGCACGGATACCTTCCGGCTGCCGTCCTTGAGCCGGAAGGGAAGGAGGTAGTCCGGGCTCTCCACGGGGGAGGTGGTATCGGCCCCTTTGGGCGCCTTGGGGGTGGGGTCCATGTCCGGTATGGTTACGACCCTCGGCAGACAGTAGCCGCCCCTTACCTCCACGTTGCCCGTGATTATGGGCAGCAACATGCAGGCCCTTTCCTGATAGGCCCCGTAGAGGTGGCTGCTTATGCTGTTGTGTGTGAAGACCGTGGCCGGTTTTGTGGTCGCGAACTCGGCCGCTATCCTCTTTATGGTGTGGGCCGGCACACCGCTGGCTTTTTCCGCGAGCTCGGGTGTGAACGCCTTGAGATGCGCCGCGAGCTTCTTGGCGGTGTAGTTGGTCCACATATCTATGAACTTGGTGTCCGCAAGCCCCTCGCTCATGATCACATTGGCCATGGCGAGGGCGACGAGCCCGTCGGTCCCGGGGAATATGGGGACCCATTCGTCGGACCTCCCCGAGGTGTTGGTTATCCTCACGTCGAAGGTTACGAACTTCGCCTTGTTATCGACCATCGCCTCGGTTACCCGCTGGGCGTAAGGATGGAGGGTCTCGAAGAGGTTGCTGCCGAAGTCGAGTATGTACTGGCTGTTGGCGAAGTCCGGGGTCTCCATCTCGGCGCCCCAGGTGTGCCGCATGGCGGTCTTCTTGCTGCCGCTGCCCATGGTACTCTCGCGGAGGATGGAACTCGAGCCGAGGCCGTGCATGAACCGCTGCCAGGCCACCTCCGGCGCTCGCTCCCCGGAGTAGAGGCATATCTCATCGGGCTGCCCGTTTTCAAGCGTCTCGCCGATCTTCCCCGCGACCTCATCAAGGGCGTCGTCCCAGGATATCTTCTCCCAGTTGCCCTCTCCCCTCGGGCCGCTCCTCTTAAGGGGATAGAGTATCCTGTCCTGGTCGTAGATACCGATATTGACCGCGTTTTCCTCGGGGGAGAGCTTTCCCCTGGTCCCCGGGTGGTGGGGGTCGCCCCCTACCTGGACGAGCTTCCCCGTCTCCTTCTCTACGAAGGCTATCGCGGCGTTCTTGATCGCAGTGTCGTTGACTATATAGGGGATGGCCTCCCGCTCGGTCAGGACCATGTAATCATAGGACTCGCCCGCGAGGGTAAGCTCCATGGCTTTGATGACCCCGGGACCGAGGGCAACGGCCGCCGCCCCGGAGACACCGAGCTTCAAGAATTTTCTGCGGTTAAGCTTAGGCATAATGACTAACCCCTATCCGTAATTAGAAGAAGGTCTGGAGGAACTGTCCTCCCAGAACCCACCATACACGCATTCCCAGTATTCCTGTACATACCATGGCTGAACAGATGGTAACCACCCCGGGCGACCTTTTTAGAGGTGTAAAAATGAGGATAAAGAAAGGGATCACAAGGGCTATGAAGACATGGGCCATGTAAGGCACCCTGGCAACCCCCAGAAGCACGTCGAAGAGGCTTGCCTGTTCCTCCGCGGTCCCGTAGTTCATCTGGAGGAATTCATTGAAGGTCATAAGGAGTTCTATACCCACGCCTATAGCCATGATCTGCCCCATCTCCACGACCAGAGAGTCCTCTACCTTGTCGCCGATACTGTTTGCCTTCAAGAACCTGTATGCGAATCCTTCCTGCCTGAACCTGTCCCTGAACCTTCTCATGGGGTTCACGAAGATGTTCATGAACCAGAACGTCACGATCAGGAAGCCCGTGCCCGAGATAAAGGCGCCCAGAAGGAAGAGAACGGAGGCCAGGGCCGTGTGGTTGATGTCCCTGGCCGGGTTTAACTGTATAACCACTCCCGTATACCAGTGGGTGGACCCCGCGGAGATGATACCGCAGATACCGAATATAAAGGCCCACTTTGCGTTGTTTTTAAAGATGAAGTAGCCGTATACTATCATCATGGTGGGGTAGAGCATAATAAGGATGGTCCCCCATGACATAGGTGCGGAGCCGTGCCAGTAGCCGGGGGTAAGCAGATGGAAGAACCTCTCGGGTCTGCCCAGGTCGAAGATAAGCAGTACCGGCACGATCAGAAGCACGCCTATGGCCCAGAGGGTGGCGATGAGCCCCACCTGTTTGTACTTTTTAAGTCCGAAGACCCAGCCGAAGCCGGAGATGACATGGGCCCCGGCGCTCACGCCCATGAGCCAGAAATAAATGGATATGGGAACCCCCCAGGTTACGTGATGGAAGGCGTTCGCTATAACTTCTCTCTCCACTCCTCTACCCTCCTAAGCCTAGTACTCTACCGGCCTTTGCCGGTATCTCCTTTAAGAATCCCAGGAAGTTCCTGACGACCTGTACGACGATATGACTGCCCCCCTCGGTCAGGTCCCCGTGGAATCCTTCGTGGTTCTTCTTGAAGGTGTTGTACTCTTCCTTCATCTGTGCGCTTCTATGCCTGTAGCTTGCAACCTGGTCGGCAATCCCCTCGTCCAGACCTATATAGTAGGTCTGGGGATGGGTGCCTATTTCCGGTTTCAAGGTCATTACGCTGTTCTTTTTGACAAGCTTCGAGACCTCGCTCTTCGGGTCGTTCAGGTCGCCGAAGGTAAACGCCCCTCCCACGCAGGTGCTGACGCACGTCGGTACGAGCCCCCTCTTGACCCTGTGGATGCAGTAATCGCACTTGTCCACGACGCCAACAGGCTGTTTCTCGTCCGTCCTGTGGTTGGGAAGAAGATGCCTGGCGTTGTAAGGGCAGGCTATTACGCATGTCCTGCATCCGATACACCTGTTGAACCTCTGGAGTACGAAGCCGTCTTCGTGCTTGAAGGTGGCCTGGGTAGGGCAGTTCCTTACGCATATGGGATACTCACAGTGGTTGCAGAGTCTCGGGAGGAAGGTCCTCTTTACATCGGGGTAGGTTCCCTTGTCCTCCGTCTTGAGCCACATCCTCCAGACCCCGAGCGGTACGTCGTGCTCGGACTTGCAGGCCACCACGCAGCTGCCGCATCCCGTGCACTTCCTCAGGTCGATCACCATGGCGTAGCGTTTCCTGCCCTCTACTCCAAGGCCACTGGTGGTCTGTATACCGTAGTCCCGGCCATGCGATTTGCCGTGATTTTTGTTGTCTTCCGTCATGCTTTCTCCGTAGTATCGAGTTCTTGTAAGTCCGGCAAAGGCTTAGTCGTCATCATCGTCATCGTCCTCGTCGTCTCCCCATGGGACTTCGGCGTGGACAAGGTTATAGTGGCAGTCGATGCAGGTCTTATTCTGGGTCTCTATCTTCCTATGGGCCCTCATTACGGGGGCGCTCTTCGAGACTATGGCCTCCCTTACGTGGCACTTCTTGCAGGTGGCGCTGTTGCTTTCGAGGAGTTTCGTGCGAACGACCTCGGCCAGTCCCGGCCGCATCTCGTCCCACTCTTCCTCACTCACGTTCGAGTTGCCGGAGAATCTATCCTTCATTATCTGCTGGAGCTTGCCCATGAGGCCGCTGCCCGGCGGTATGTGGCAGTCCACGCAGCGGGGGGATACTCCGGAGCGGTTCTTGTAGTGGGCGGATTCCTTGAACTCCGCGTAAGGGTAGCTCATGGTGTGGCACGAGGTGCAGTATTCGATGGTGTCGGTGGAGGAGTCTACGTAGCGGACGGCGGCACTTATGCCTACCCACAGGACGGATGCGGCTATAAAGGTAATGCCGGCGGTTATGGCAAGGGACAGATATTTGTTTCTACCTTCCACTTTTTCCAAAGATGCCTTCCTTAGTAAAGTATGAAGTAGTAGTCAGTTTTGCGTAAAAACTAAATTAAAAAAATTTAAGGATAGAGTAAAGCGGTTCGTACCATACCCCATAATCCGATTTTGTGTCAAGGGTTTTTTTTACGCGGAGGGAAAATCCTTTCCCCGGGCTTGCCTGGCGCGGGTTTAGCGGCGGCTCAGTCCCGCCCCCGGGCCGCCTTTTCCGCCTCTTTTTTGCTCTCCCTCGCGGCCTCGAGCCTCTCGCGCACCTCCGGGGGCAGGTGTACACCTTCGGTGTCGAAGCCCGAGAGGAGCCCGATGAGGACGTCCACCTTCTCGCCGGCGGAGAGGTACCTGTGTATGAGGATGTGCCTCTCCCCACGGAGCAGGAAGGTGCCGCCGGGGGTGTTGACCTCACCCTTCCTCAGGTCGTCGTAGTCGAGCTTTATGGATAGTTTTTCCGCGCTCTCCTCGAGGAGAGCCAGAAGCGCTTCGTTTTTCATGCCGGATATATTGTACCGATTGTCCCCTCCTGTCAAGACAAAAGCCGCCTACCCGCCACTGCGGACTTGACAACTCCTCGTTCATGTTCTATATTGGCTATTCATAATAAAGTCAAAAGGAGTAGAGCCGATGGCGGAAGATATGAAAAATATGGAAAACATAGTGAACGTTACGGATTCGAGCTTCGAGACCGAGGTGTTGAAATCCGAGGTCCCGGCCGTTATAGACTTCTGGGCCGAGTGGTGCGCCCCGTGCAAGGCCATAGCCCCTATAATAGAGGAGATGGCCGGTAACTACGAGGGCAAGATCAAGATCGCCAAGATGAATGTGGACGAAAACCCCGGCACACCGGGCAAGTACGGGGTCAGGGGCATCCCCACGCTGATACTCTTTAAAAACGGCGAGGTCGTGGACCAACTGGTGGGAGCGGTGCCGAAAGCCAAGATACAGGAACTGATAGACAAGGCCCTGTGAACCGCGCCGGTGGTCGTCCCGAACTTTGAGCACTCCATGGCCGTAAGGTTTGAGGGGGCAGACACAACCGGTGTCTGCCCCCTTTTTTAGTGCGACCCGCGTATGTCTCGGGTGGGTAGCCGGGTTGTGCGTGACCGTAAAATCGAGTAGAATCTATATAATGAGGCATTTGACGATATTACAGGCGGCACTTCTCCTGTTTTCCCTTACTTCCCTCCAGGCCCCGGCCTATGGGGGGGAGGGGGAACTCGAAATAGGGAGGATGAGGGTCGCCATATGGCCCGAGTACGACTCCTCCGGGGTGCTCTTCATATACGACGGCCGCTTCAAGGACGAGGGGACCTTCCCCGTGGAGACGAGCTTCTATATCCCCAAAGGGGCGATTATAAGCGACGTCTGCAGCCTCTCGCCCAAAGGCACCCACTTCTGCCAGCTCTACAAAAAGAGCCCGGCCGGGGACGTGGACGAGGTGAAGATGAAGCTCCCCTACCCGAACTTCTACCTGAGCTTCCACACCGAGCCCTTTACCGATGGCGCCGAGAAGAGGGTTTTCGAGCACCTGGTGAAGGCGAACCACCTGATAGAAAGCCTCGAGGTGGACCTCCAGATCCCCTTGAGGGCCGAGGGTTTCAACGTCATAAGCCCACAAGGGCTTACGACTTCGGAGAAGAAAGGCTTTACGCACTTAGGTGGGACGTTCGAGGGCATGGAGAGAGGCCAGACCCTCGAGGTGAAGCTCGAATACGTAAAAAAAGATTCCAGGCCCTCGGTGGACATAAAGTACTCCCCCATGGGCGACATGAAGATGGAGATGGCCGGGGGCGCCGGGGGCGGCGGCCCCGCCGCAAGGGCTGCCCCTTATAATCGCCAGAAGCGCGCTCGCGGGATAATCTACGCCGCGGCGGGCGCGGGCGTCTTCGTGCTCGCGGGGTTGATGTACGCTATCCTAAGGAAGAAGAAGTAACGGAATGCGCAGGCTGTTCGATAAGCTGAAGGCCGCGGCCTTTATAGTGCCTCTGGTTCTGCTTTCGACCGGTCTGGTCCGGGCCGAGGCCGTAACGGTCCAGGAGGTGGCTCGCGAGCTCGAGTGCCCGTGCGACTGCCCGCTCGTCCTCGAGGACTGCAACATGAGCTGCGGGCTCGAGTGGAAGGGGGAGATAGGGGAGGCCATAAGGGCGGGCAAGACCAAGCAGGAGATAGTCCAGGACTTTATAGACCGCTACGGCGACGCCTGCCGGATAACGCCCATTAAAAGGATAAAAGGGAAGCTCTACCAGTATACCCGGGGTTTCGACACGGTGGACTGGGTAATATTCTGGGGCGGGGTGGGGGCGTGGGTGGCTGTGCTCTTCGCGGGTGTCTTCCTCGTGGCGAGGAAGCTCGTTAATAGAAAGGGGAGGGGGGGGGAGAAGGAGGGGGGCGGCTCTTGAGGGTCTTTCTGGTCGCCTTTGGGCTTTTTCTGGCCGGGGCTGCGTTCGTTGCGGGGGTCGCCTTCATCTTCCTGGTAGAGACCGCGCCGCTCTCCAAGACGGAATACCTCACGACCTTCGCGCGCGCCACGGCCTACGGGCTCACGGGCAGGCCGGAGTTGACCGAGCGGGAGGTGAAGACCGTTTACAGGTGGAACTGCACCGGGAAGTGCCACGGCGCGGAGCCGGTGGAGCGCTCCCGCCATACGGCACGGGAGTGGGAGACGATCATACAAAGGATGAGGACCGATAACGGCGCGGACATAGGCACGCGGGAGGTGGAGCTGATAGCGGCCTACCTGAAGAAGAACTACGGGAGCAACGTACCCACCGTTATCTCCCGCGAGGGAGGGCGCTACCTGAAGCGCCACCTCTGGAAGAG
This sequence comes from Thermodesulfobacteriota bacterium, assembly GCA_036482575.1. Classification (NCBI taxonomy): domain Bacteria; kingdom Pseudomonadati; phylum Thermodesulfobacteriota; species Thermodesulfobacteriota bacterium. The sequence continues at coordinate 1,454 of JAZGJJ010000188.1, read as the reverse complement.
TGACTTCGGCGAGAGCGACCTGTACGTGGACGTCATATATACCCCCGAGGAGTACTTCGACCTCACGGGCGGCGGCGGCGCGGACAGGGAGCGCTACGAGATAGATACGAAGACCGTCTTCGTCGTCTACTTCAATACCCACCAGAATAAGCTCGACCCCTTTCCCCTGGAGGAGATGGCTACGCTTAAGACCCCCGGGGGCGGGGAACTCAGGCCGCTGGACTGGCTGGTGACCTACGAGACCGGCGACAACCACCACCGCGAGGGGATATTGAGGTTCGAGAAGGTGGGCCATACAGACTCGGCCGACCCGGCCGATATGGATGGCACGGAGGAGCCGGGCGGCACGATGGAGCTTGAGATGCGGGACCTGCCGGGGCAGAGGCTCAGGGTCTTTTCCTGGGAGCTTCCCATACCGGCGTTCGAGGGAGGGGAGGGGGGGGAGGGGGGTGGAGAGGGGGGTGGAGGAGGATGATGAAGCTGACGAATATATCGGCGCGCGCCCTTCGGTATGCCGCTGTCTGCTTTGCTATAATCTTTACGTCGGCCCTTGCGGGCTGCGACCCCTACAGCGGCGAGGAGGAGAGCGAGATAAGGAAGTCGCTCCCGAACGAGGGGGAGGAGGCCCCGCCCTTTACCCTTACCACCTTCGGGGGCGAGGAGATTACGCTCGATGCCCTTAAGGCGAAGAAGGTCCCGGTCGTCTTGAATTTTTGGGCCTCGTGGTGCGGCCCCTGCAGGCGCGAGGCGCCGGTCCTTGAGAAGCTCTATCTCGCCTACAGGGAGGAGGGGGTCGAGTTCGTGGGCGTGGCGGTGCAGGACTCGGAGGAGGACGCAAGGGAGTTCGTGGAGGAGTTCAAGCTCACCTACCCGAACGGCCTCGATGGCGAGGGGGAGGGGGGGGAGATGGAGGACGCCTACAGGATCTACGGCGTCCCCAAGACCTTCGTCCTGGACAGGGAGGGCCGGTTCACCTATATACACATGGGGGCGGTAAAAGAAGGGCCGCTTACAGAGGAGATAGAAAAGGTGCTAATAGAAAAGGAGCTGCTGGGAGAGGAACTAATAGAAGAGGATCTGGTAGAAGAGGAGCTATGAGGTACGGGCGGCTCATACCGGTCCTTCTGGTTTTTTTCGCGGCGGCCGGCTGTGGGCCTGACGCTGCGTTCGAGCCCACCGCCAGGGTGGGCGAGCCGGCGCCGCCCTTTACCGTCGAACTCACCTCGGGCGGGAGCGTAAGCGCCGAAGAACTCAAGGGCAAGCCGCTCGTCCTTACCTTCATGGCCGAGTGGTGCCCGTGCTCTAACGAGTCGGCCCCGGTCTTTAAGGAGGTCTACTCTCGCTACAACCCCGAGGGGGTCGAGTTCCTCATGCTCGGCTTTCAGGACTCCCGGTCCAAGTTCGGAGAGTTCGTCGAGAGGGAGGCGTTTCCTTTCCTGACGGGCTTTGACACC
>JAZGJJ010000187.1 GCA_036482575.1 Thermodesulfobacteriota bacterium | reverse complement strand
GTGGGGTGGGGGGCTACCCGCCGCCGCTCTCGATCCTCTCCAGCCGCTTTTTCGCTTTCGGGTGGTCGGGGTCCAGTTCCAGTGCCTTTCCGTAGTGGCGGGCGGCCTCGTCGATAGAACCCCTCATCTCGTGCGCGAGACCGAGGTTGTAGTGGGCAGAGGGGTTGGCCGGGGCGAGCCGGAGACGACACGCCGGAAACTCCTCCACGGCCCTGTCGTAGCGGCCCGTACGGCCGTAGAGTGCCCCCAGGGCCATGCGTGCCGGGAGGTACTCGGGCCTTACGCGGAGCGCCTCGGTGTAGTGGTGGAGCGACTCCGCAAACATATCTTCTTCTATGAAGAGCATCCCGAGTTTCAGGTGCATGTCGGCAACGTAGCTCCTCGCTCCGGAGAAGAGCTCCAGTTCGGCCAGGTGGAACTTAAGCTCGCTGTATGCCGGGGTGAAGGCCGGGTTTATCCTGAGCGCCTCGTAGTTGTGGCCGGCGGCGGACTATTTCGAGGGCGCTACGCATTCCTGTCCGCTAAGGCGGGCATGTTCATACGAATTCGACGGCGGGGCGTCCTCTCCCTTTTCCGGCCACCACTCCAATGGCCCGGGCCTTCTCGCCCATCCGTTCGAGTTTTTTAACTACTGCCCGGCTCTCGGCGCTCCGTACCACCAGCACCATGCCTATGCCGCAGTTGAAGGTCCTGAGCATCTCGGCTTCGGATATGCCGCCGCCGTCCCGGATGAGCTTGAATACCGGGGGCAGCGGCCAGGAACTTTTATCTATCACGGCCTTAACCCCCTTCGGCAGTATCCTCGGGACGTTCTCCGTAAGCCCCCCGCCGGTTATGTGCGCGATGCCGCGTATCTTAAAGTCCTTCATGAGTTTTAATATCGGCTTTACGTATATCCTTGTCGGTGTCAGGAGCTCGGCGCTGACCGTCTTTCCGAGCCCTCGGGGTTTGTCTTTAAGTCCGAGGCCGAGCTTGTCGAACAGTACCTTCCTCGCCAGCGAGTAGCCGTTACTGTGGAGCCCGCTCGACCGGAGCCCTATAAGCGCGTCCCCGGCGCGTACGGCGGAGCCGTCTATTATTTTTTTTCTATCCACCACCCCCACGGCAAAGCCCGCGAGGTCGTACTCGCCGGGTGAGTACATGCCCGGCATCTCGGCGGTCTCCCCTCCGACAAGCGCGCACCCCGCCTCCCTGCACCCCGCGGCTATCCCTTTTATTATCGACGACGCCCTCCGGGCGTCAAGCCTTCCTGTTGCAAGGTAATCGAGGAAAAAGAGCGGCTCCGCCCCGGTGGTCACTATGTCGTTTACGCTCATGGCCACCAGATCCCTCCCGACGGTCGAGTGCCGGCCGGTCATGAAGGCGACCATGAGCTTTGTGCCGACCCCGTCGGTGGCGGATACGAGGACCGGGTCCCTTAAACCCTTGAAGCGTCCGGAAAAGAGCGCCCCGAAGCCGCCTATGCCGGCGATGACGCCGCTGCGGGAGGTCCGCGAGGCAAGGGGTTTTATCAGCTTTACGAGCCTCTCTCCCTCGCTTATGTCGACGCCGGAGCTCTTATATGTGAGCCGTTTTTTCATCGATTTTATAAGATAGTCCAACCGCCCCTTAAAGTCAACCTTCAGTGGCGGGCTGACAGTCATGGGCGGCCCATGACTGTCAGTCGGGAAAGAGGGTGTGCACAGTTTGCACACACCCTTTGCACATCTTATCCGCACCTTGTCAACAGGTATACGCAACCGGGTCTAAAGAGGGTGTGCTTTCTTTACCTTTTCCACTATTACTTTTTGGCATAGTCATTGCAACTATTACAGTATGCAGCTGTTGTGGAGTACTTTTTTGCGTAAAAGCCGCCGGCCCTTATTGCAATAAGCCGCTCAGGGCCATACGACCGTGAGTACGGGGTTTAACCCCTATAGCTTTGAGCTTCGGACATTTCGTACCAGGTATACTGTAACGTCATAACGGAATGTTATCCCATACCCGGTGTGTGTAGAAAGGCAAACCAAGGAGGTCGACCATGAACATCACTGAGATAAGTATTCTGCCGGTGGCTGGCGACGAGAAACTTAAGGCCTTTGTAACCCTCAAAGTGGACGACTGCTTCATCATACGGGATGTGAAGGTCATAAAGGGGGGAGCCGGGCTCTTCGTAGCCATGCCGGCGAAGAGGATGAAGGACGGCAGCTACAGGGACCTCGTCCATCCCCTTGACAGGGAAACGAGGGAGAAGCTCGAGCTTCGGGTCCTCGATGAGTATAAGCGCGTGGTTGCCGCCCCGGCAACGGGCGTGACTTCGCCCAGGCCCTCCCGGGCCTGAACTCGGCGAAGCGGGGCGGATCATTAAAGAAGGCCGGACGAGTTAAAACCCGTCCGGCCTTCTTTGTAATCTGTCGGTCTTTTCAGGACAGACGGTTTTCCGTTGACAATACCGGGCCGCAGGTAGTAAATTTACGGGGCACCGGGATCTCTATTACTAAACCCGAAGGAAGGCGTTTTCTTATGGCGAACATTAGACCGTTCAGGGGACTTCTATACCACCCGGAGAAGGTGGGGGAACTTAAGGCGGTGATGGCCCCGCCTTATGACGTCATATCTCCTGAAAGGCAGGAGATACTCTACCGCAGACACCCCAATAATATAGTAAGGCTCATACTCGGAAAGACAACCCCCACCGACGTCACGGGCAGCGACCGGTACTCCAGGGCCGCCGCCGAGCTGTATAAATGGACGGAGGAGGGGGTGCTCGGGAGGGACGAGACCCCCGCCATATACTACTACACCCAGACCTACGGCCTGCCCGGCGGGGGGAGCGGGGGGAGGGGGGGGAGGAGAGAGAGGAAGGGCTTTATCGCACTTTCGAGGATCGAAGAGCCGGGCAAGGGGTCGATACACGCCCACGAAAGGACGCTCTCCGGCCCAAAGGCCGACAGGCTTAACCTCATGAAGGCATGCAGGGCGAACTTTAGCTGCATATTCACCCTTTACTCGGACCCGGAGCTTCGGGTAAACGGACTCCTGGAAGGCGGCGCGGACGGCGAGCCTATGATAGGCAAGCCTATGATAGGCTCGCCCATGATAGAGGTGGCAGACGACGACGGTACGGAGAACCGGCTCTGGAGGATAAGCGCCCCGGACGTTATAGACGGCGTCTGTGCCGCGATGCGGAAGAAGGCGCTCTTCATAGCGGACGGACATCACCGCTACGAGACGGCCCTTAACTACAGGAATATGATGAGGGAGGGTAGCGGGGATGGTGGGGAGGAGGGGGAGGAGCCCTTCGACTACGTGATGACGTACTTTTCGAATATGGACGAGGAGGGGCTCTCCGTATTCCCCACCCACAGGGTCGTGCACAGCCTGGGGGGGTTCGAGCCGACAGGCTTCCTCAAAAAGTGCGGGGAGTACTTCGATATAGAGGAACTCCCGTTTGACGAAGGCAGTGAAGCCGCCGCAAGGGATGAGCTCTTAAAGAAGCTCGGGGAGGGGGGAGAGGGGGGACAAGCCCGCTTCGGCCTCCGGATAAAGGGTGAAGACAGGTACCACCTCCTGACGCTCGATAAGACGGGGATAATGGACGAGCTCTTCGGCGACGCCATACCGGAGGTCTATAAGTCCCTGGACGTGACGGTCCTCCACTCCCTGATACTGGACAAAATCCTCGGCATAACCCGTGAGGCGCAGGAGGCGCAGACGAATATCCGCTACGTAAAGGACACGGGCGACGCCCTGGAGGCCGCAACAGAGGACGCCAACCAGCTTGCCTTCATAATGAACCCTACGAAGGTGGGGGAGATAAGAGAGGTCTCGGAGGCGGGGCTTCTTATGCCGCAGAAGTCCACCTACTTCTATCCGAAACTCCTCTCCGGCCTCGTCATTAACCCCCTGGACTGAGAGCGAAGAGATGGCCGTACGACCCGCAGCCGACGAGACGCTGGAGCCGCTCGGCCCCTACACCTTTATTCAGAAGAAGGCCGGTTATCGCGTAACGGAGGATTCGTTCCTCCTCGCGGAGTTCCTGCCCCAACCGGGAGAAAAAGACACGGTCGTGGACCTCGGCACCGGCTCCGGCGTAATGCTGCTCCTGCTTGCCTGGAAGACGGGGGTGGAGAGGGTCGTAGGGGTCGAGGCCGAAGGGGAGGCGGCGGAGACGGCGCGCGGGAACGTACGCGCCAACGGGCTCGGGTCGAGGGTCGAGATAGTGGAGATGGACTGGCGGATGGCACCTTCGGTCTATCCCGAGGGTTCCTTCTCCGTTGTCGTGAGCAACCCCCCGTACGTAAAGAGTGGTGCGGGCAGGGTAAGCCCGCACCCCGGAAGGGCGGCGGCCAGGACCGAAATTATGGGGGGGCTCGACGAACTCGTCCGCGTATCGGCCCACCTTGCGGGC
>JAZGJJ010000186.1 GCA_036482575.1 Thermodesulfobacteriota bacterium | reverse complement strand
AAGGGGTACGGTAAAGTGGTTCAACGACATAAAGGGTTTCGGCTTCATACAGCAGGAGTCCGGCGAGGATGTCTTTGTCCACTACACCGCCATAGGCGGAGATGGTTTTAAGACGCTTAAGGAAGGCGAGGAGGTCGAGTTCGAGATCACACAGGGACCGAAGGGACCCCAGGCGGCCAACGTAGTCAAGGTATAAGCGGCCCTAACGATTACCGGAGATTGTTATTTATCCCCTTTTGCCGGCGGAAATTGCCGGCAAAAGGGTTTTTTTGTGCCCTTGTAATCGGCACCCGTTTTTGCTATTATAAAGGACTAAAAACGGGTTTTCCGGAGGAGGTGTCCCCGGGTCTTAAACCCTGTATATACAGAGCGCCATAACTGTGCATGCCTGCGTTGCTCCTTGGTTCGTCGTTGCGGCGTACCATAAAAGTACGCCTCACTCCTCACCTTCGTCGCGCCTTGGCCTGCTTTGTTCTGACGCTCTGTATGTGCATCTATCTATGGCGTTGTGTATAAACGAGGGGCCTTTTGGATCTGGAGCGATATCTAAGTGCCAGGGTAGAGCGGGTAAACACCGCGCTCGGCGGGTTTTTGCCGGGAGAGGGCGACTACCCCCATACCGTCCACAAGGCCGTACGCTACAGCCTCTTTGCCGGAGGCAAGAGGCTTAGGCCCGTACTTGTCTTAGCTTCGGCCGGGGCCGTAGCTGGAAAGGATAAGGGGGAGGTGAGAGAGAAGGCGGCGCTCAATACGGCTTGCGCTTTCGAGTGCATACATACTTACTCCCTCATACACGACGACCTGCCCGCGCTCGACGACGATGAGCTAAGGAGGGGCAGGCCCACGTGCCATAAGGTTTTTGGGGAGGCCGCGGCCATACTCGCCGGTGATGCCCTCCTTACCTCGGCCTTCGGCATAATAGCCGCCTCCAAGGGGGTCGAAAGGAAGTCTCTCGTAAGGGTGGTCGGCGAGTTGGCCCGGGCTGCGGGCTCCACCGGGATGATAGGCGGCCAGATGGTCGATCTTGAGTCCGAGGATAAAGAAATCGAGTTCGCGGAGCTCGAGTACATACATATCCATAAGACGGGTAAGCTCATTCTCGCGGCCGTAAGGTGCGGCGCGATACTTGGAGGGGGCACGGCGGCAAAGCTCGAAAGTCTCACCCGCTACGGAGAGGCCGTGGGGCTCGCCTTTCAGATAGCCGACGATATACTCGACGTGGAGGGGACCAGGGAAGAACTGGGGAAGAACACGGGCGAGGACGCGAAGAAAAAGAAGGCGACCTACCCGGCGCTTATGGGGCTCGACGCATCGAGGGAGAGGGCCGGGGAGCTTGTCGCCCGCGCTCTCGTTGCCATAGAGGGCTTCGACGAGGGGGCCGAGCCGCTCCGGGCTATCGCAAGGTATATAGTCGAGAGGAGAAAGTAGCTCCGGCGCGTTTCCGGAGTATTAAGGGAAGAATGGAAGATAAGGAAGTAAAAGCCGGTTCCATAATAGGGTCCATAAAAGGTCCGGCCGACCTGAAGGGGCTCTCCACTGAAGAGCTCGCCTCCCTTGCCGAAGAGGTAAGGCGGCTTATCGTGGAGACCGTTTCCGAGACGGGCGGCCACCTCGCTTCGAGCCTCGGGGCGGTGGAGATAGCGCTCGCGCTGCACCACGTCTTCGACACCCCCGCCGACAGGATCATCTGGGACGTGGGGCACCAGGCCTACGCCCATAAGATACTCACCGGCCGAGCGGACGAGTTCCACACCCTGAGGAAGTTAGGGGGCTTGAGCGGCTTCCCGAAACCGTCGGAGAGCCCGTTCGACTCCTTCGTCGCGGGCCACTCCTCGACCTCCATATCCGCCGGGCTCGGCATGGCCGCGGCCAGGGACTTGTAGGGGGATACGAAGAAGATTATCTCCGTCATAGGGGACGGCTCCATGACCGCCGGGCTCGCCTTCGAGGGCTTGAACCAGGCCGGGCACCTCAAGAAAGACCTGATAGTGCTCCTTAACGATAACGAGATGAGCATCTCGGAGAACGTCGGGGCGCTCTCGTCGTTCCTTAGCCGGAAGATTACCGGCCGCTTCGCCACGAAGGTCAAAAAAGAGATAGAGGGCTTCGTCAAGTCCATACCCAAGATAGGAGACGGGTTGGCGAACCTCGTTAAGAGGGCCGAGGACTCGCTTATAACGCTCTTGACGCCCGGCATGCTCTTCGAGGGGCTCAGCTTCCACTACGTCGGCCCCATAGACGGCCACGACGTCGGCGCGCTCGTAAAAGCGCTGCGGGACGTAGAACACCTCGATTGCCCGGTCCTCGTACACGTCATTACCAGGAAGGGCAGGGGCTACGAGCCGGCCGAGAAGGACCCCTCCGCGTTCCACGGCATAGGGCCGTTCGATTTGGATACGGGGAAGACGAAGAAGAGTTCGAAGCTCAGCTATACGGACGTCTTCAGCCGGACCCTTCTGGAGATGGCCGAAGCCAACGATAAGGTGGTGGCCATTACCGCGGCCATGCCCGAGGGCACCGGGCTCTCGGAGTTCGCGGAGAAGTACCCCACGAGGTTCTTCGACGTGGGCATAGCCGAGCAGCACGCGCTGACCTTTGCCGCGGGGCTCGCAAAAGAGGGTTTCCTGCCCGTTACGGCCATATACTCGACCTTCCTTCAGAGGGCCTATGACGAGCTCTTCCACGACGTCTGCCTGCAGAAACTGCCGGTCATCATAGCCATGGACCGCGCCGGCATAGTGGGCGAGGACGGCCCCACGCACCACGGACTCTTCGACATATCCTACCTGAGGCACCTGCCGAACATGACGGTCGCCGCGCCGAGGGACGAGCGGGAGCTGAGAGGGCTGCTGCACTCGGCATTGACCTACGGCGGACCGGTTGCCATAAGGTATCCCAGGGGGGCGTGCCCCGGCCGGGAACTCGCGGGCCAGGAACTCGTGGGAGAGGTGAGGGAAATACCGCTCGGCAGCGCGGAGGTGCTAGCGGAAGGCGCCGACGTCGCAATACTGGCGCTCGGCGCCATGGTCTATCCGGCCCTTGAAGCGGCGGAGCGCCTTAAAGAGGCGGGCATAGACGCCTCTCTTGTGGACGCCCGCTTTGCCAAGCCTCTCGATGAGGAGTGCATAGTCGAGGTCGCGCAGCGCATCGGGAAGATGGTTACCGTTGAGGAGAACGCCCTCCAGGGTGGGTTCGGAAGCGCCGTGCTAGAGCTCCTGGAAGCCAGAGGCGTAAAGTGCGAGGTGAAGAGGATCGGGGTCCCGGACCGCTTCGTCGAGCACGGTACGCAGGCCGAACTCAGGGCGCTCCTGGGGCTCGACAGCGCGGGTATAGAAAAGGCAGTAAGGCTCATTACCGAGGGGGCCAAAGTGGCGGAGGTAAGTGGGAAGAGGTTAGAGAAGCGGGTGAGCGCGGGAAAAGCGGGGAAAATGGAAAAGATGGAAAAGAAACGGATAGCCTACTGAGGCTCGCTTGCCCGGGGTGGAGAAAAAGAGAAAGGTCAGGCTCGATAAGCTCGTCCTCGAAAGGGCCCTTGTAAAGAGCCGCCAGAAGGCACAGGCCCTTATAATGGCCGGCCAGATACTCGTGGACGGCCGGGTGGTGGACAAGGCCGGGACCGCCGTAGACCCGGAAAGCGAGCTCTCCGTAAAGGAAGCGCTCCCCTACGTAAGCCGCGGCGGGGTAAAACTCCAGGGGGCGCTCGATAAGTTCAAGATAGACGCTGCGGGGTTAACGGCGCTTGACGTGGGCGCCTCGACCGGGGGTTTTACCGATTGTCTCTTAAAGAGGGGGGCCGCGAAGGTTATAGCGGTGGATGTCGGGAAGGGGCTCATCGACTGGGGCCTCAGGGGGGATAAGAGGGTAAAACTTCTTGAGGGCCGCAACATCCGCTATCTCGAACCGGACGAAGTAGGAGAAAAGGTTGGGATGGCGGTCATAGACGTATCGTTCATTTCACTTGAGAAGGTTATCCCCAGGGTGAAAGAGTTTTTAAAGCCGGGTGCCGTGTTGCTCGCCCTCGTAAAGCCCCAGTTCGAGGTCGGCAAGGGAGAAGTCGGCAAGGGCGGGATCGTGAAAGACCCGGAAAAGCACCGCTCGGTAGTGGAGAGGATCCGAAAATTTTCCGTCGGTGAGGGTTTTACCCCCCTCGGCGAGTGCGACTCCCCCATAAAAGGGGCCAAGGGGAATAAGGAGTTCTGGTTACACCTGAGCTTTTCGGCCGCATGAAAGGAGCACACAACCGGCATGTATGAGATAGCGGAGAAAAAAGAGCTGGCCCACATGGTCTACCAGATAAAGGTCAAGGCCCCGAAGATAGCTAAGAAGCGGAAGGCCGGGCAGTTCATCGTCCTGAGGCTTAACGAGCACGGCGAGCGCATACCGCTTACCATAGTGGACTCCGACACCGACGCCGGGACCATAACCATAATAGTGCAGGAGGTCGGCAAGACCACCGGCCTTCTCGGGGCCATGAAGGCGGGCGACAACATCCTCGACGTGGTGGGCCCCCTCGGAAAGCCCACCCATATAGAGGGCATAGGCACGGCCGTCTGCGTCGGCGGCGGCATAGGCGCGGCCGTTACCTACCCCATAGGCGCGGCGCTTAAGGAAACCGGCTGCAAGGTACACTCAATAATAGGGGCCAGGACAAAGAGCCTCCTCATACTCGAAGAAGAGATGCGCTCGGTAAGCGATAAGCTCCACATAACCACCGACGACGGCAGCTACGGCCACCACGGCTTCGTGACCGACATCTTGAAGAAGCTCATAGCGGACGGCGTTAAGATAGACCTCGTCGTTGGCGTCGGTCCGGTGCCGATGATGAGGGCCGTAAGCGAGGTCACCCGGCCGCACAAGATACATACAATGGTCAGCCTCAATCCCATAATGGTCGACGGCACGGGGATGTGCGGGGCGTGCAGGGTCTCCATAGGGGGGAAGACCGAGTTCGTCTGCGTGGACGGCCCGGAGTTCGACGGCCACCAGGTCGACTTCGACGAGCTCGTGCGCCGGAACCGCAGCTACTTGAAGGAAGAGAAGACCGCCATGGAGGAGTTCACCTACCACGAGGGTACTAGCTGTTACGAGAGGGGAGGGAACTGATTGGACCCGAAAGAAGCGAAAGAGAGGATGAAGCTCCCCAGGCAGTCCATGGGCGAGCAGGATCCCAAGGAGAGGGTCGGTAACTTCTACGAGGTCCCACACGGCTACACCGAAAAACAGGCGATAGAAGAGGCCAAGAGGTGCATCCAGTGCAAGAAACCGCTCTGCGTGGGAGGCTGCCCGGTAAATATAGATATACCCTGGTTCGTAAGGCTCATAGAAGAGGGCAAGTTCGTCGAGGCCGCGAGGAAGTTGAAGGAGACCAACGGCCTTCCGGCGGTCTGTGGCAGGGTCTGCCCGCAGGAGGACCAGTGCGAGAAGGTCTGTATCGTCGGTAAGAAGGGCGAGTCCGTATCCATAGGCAAGCTCGAGCGCTTCGCCGCCGACTACGAACGCGAGCACGGCGAGATCAGCATCCCAGAGATACCGAGCTGGACCGGCAAGCGGGTGGCCGTGGTCGGAGGCGGCCCGGCCGGGCTCACCGCCGCAGGAGACCTCGTCAAGAAGGGACACAAGGTCACGGTCTTCGAGGCGCTGCACATGCCCGGAGGGGTGCTCGTATACGGCATACCCGAGTTCCGGCTCCCGAAGAAGATCGTCGCCTCGGAGGTGGACTACCTTAAACGCATGGGGGTCGAGATAAGGTGTAACGAGGTCGTCGGGAAGTTAGAGACCATAGACGAGCTCCTCGGTAACGGTTACGACGCCGTCTTCGTCGGCACGGGCGCCGGGCTACCATACTTTATGAACATCCCCGGCGAGAACCTCGTCGGCGTCTACTCGGCCAACGAGTTCCTGACGAGAGTAAACCTCATGAAGGCCTACCAGTTTCCCAAGTACGACACCCCGGTAATAAGGGGTGACAAGGTGGTCGTGGTCGGCGGCGGCAACACGGCCATGGACGCGGCGAGGACCGCGTTAAGACTCTGCCCCGAAGAGGTATCGATAATATACAGGCGCTCCAGGGAAGAGATGCCCGCCCGTGCCGAGGAGGTACACCACGGCGAGGAGGAGGGGCTTAACTTCCGGATACTCACCAACCCCGTGCGCTTCATAGGGGATAAGGAGGGGCGCCTTAAGGCCGTCGAGTGCATAAAGATGGAGCTCGGCGAGCCGGACGAGTCCGGGAGACGCAGGCCCATCCCGATCAAGGGGTCCGAGGTCTGCATCGACTGCGACGTGGCCATAATGGCCGTAGGCAACGGCGCAAACCCCATTGTGCCGCAGACCACCCCCGATATGAAGACCAACAAGTGGGGCAACATCACCATTGACCAGGATACCGGCAGGACCAGCAAAAAGGGGGTCTTCTCCGGAGGGGACATCGTGCGCGGCGGGTCCACTGTAATTCTCGCCATGGGCGACGCCCGCCGGGCGGCGGACTCCATCGACGACTACCTGAATACCGGCGAGTGGTAGGGGGAGGGAGGGGGAGGGGTGGCGTGCCCCCTTGCTTGCCTGACTTGCCCGGTACCACCGTTTAATCAACTCCGCTCCCGACCCCTTTTTCGTTCTTGAGAACCGTCTTCTCTTCTTAACCTTCCCGTAACCGTTTTGTAACCACGGTACGTTATATAATAGTACAAAAACGTGGAGGAGCATGAAGAGCGTGAGAGGGTTAATAGTAGCGATAGCGGCGGTCGCAGCGGTAGCTATCTCCCTGCCAACTCCCGCCGGTGCATTTCTTCTCGGCGAGCCCACCGACGGCTACAAGCTGAAGCTCGGCGCGGAGAGCGACATAAAGCTAAGGGTAAGGCTCCAGCCGAGGCTCGACTTCGGCGACATACGGACGAACAGGGCCGGCACGGCCTATAGCTCGCATGACGATTTTTACTCCCGGAGGACGCGTTTCGAAACCTCCGGGCACATAACGGAAAAGCTCAAGTTCAACGTCACCTTCGCGGCCGATAAGTGGGAGAAGAAGAGCCAGGACGAGGAGATCTACCTCTACTACGCCTACCTTGACTACAAGTTCTCTCCGGCCCTCTCTATCAGGTTCGGTAAGCACAAGCTTCCGTACTCGAGGGTGTCCCGCGTTTCGTCCTCGAAGCAGCTCCTCGTCGAGCGGCCCGCGTCGACCGAGAAGGCGAAGAAACTTTTCGGCAACTACCACCCCTATAACCAGCCCGCGCTCAAGGTGGAGGGGAGGGCCATGCACGGGCTCATGGGCTACGCCCTCGCCGTAGCGGAGGGCTGGGAGGACGGGGAGACGATACGGAGCGGCAGGAGCGTGGACGACGCGGACCTTCTCTATGCAGGCAGGCTGGAGCTCTCACCGCCGGGATGGGTTGAGGGAAAAAATGGAAAGAAGGGAAAAAAAAGTGACGCGCATCTGGGGGAGGGGAGGCACCTGACCTTCGGGCTGTCTCTTGCCTCGCAGGACTCCATAGAGTACCGGGAGAACGGCTACGAGGAGGACAGGGAACTTTTCGGCTTCGATGTATCTTTCCACCGCGGCCCCTTTACCCTCCAGTTCGAGTACATCCGCTGGGAGGAGGACTCCGACGACCCGGCCGTGGACGAGAAGGAGCCCGAGGGGTGGTACGTGCAGGCCGGCTACTTCTTCGAGAGGTACGCCCTGGAGCCCGCCGTAAGGTACGAGGTCTACGACCAGGACACCGACTCTTCGAGCATGGAAGAGAAGACGACCACCGTCGGGGTTAACTGGTACGCCAAAGGCCACTCGGTGAAGCTCGGAATGAACTGGGTACACACCAGCTACGACAGGAACGCCGGCGGACGGCTCGCGCGCGACGATGACCGGGACGTCTTTCAGGTGCAGGGCCAGTTCTATTTCTAGGATAGCGTAAGATATCTCCGGAGATTGAAATCCCCCTTCGATATACTCAGGACGGTCCTAATGGTAAAGAATCCCGTTGCCAGAAGGAACCCGCCTGTGGTAAAAACAGCTATGTCTAATATACTGTTCGTATGCGTGGGCAACACCTGCAGGAGCCAGATGGCCGAGGGCTTTGCCAGGGCCGTAAAGGGCGGGTCGGTGGAGGTCAAGAGCGCCGGGACCTCGGCCATGGGCATCGTCAACAGGGCCACGGCCGAGGCCATGAGGGAGGCCGGGGTGGATATCTCCGGGCAGACGTCCGACCAGCTTACCGACGAGATGCTCGTGTGGGCCGACGTGGTCGTAACGCTCGGCTGCTGCGCGGCCGAAGAGCTCTGCCCGGTAGGGTTCAGGGGGAAGAAGATCGACTGGCCAATAGAGGACCCGCTCGGAAGACCCGTAGAGGTAATCAGGAGGGTCAGGGACGACATAGAGAAGAGGGTACGGGAGTTGATTGAAGCCGAAGGCTAATATACTCGCGGTAGACGACGAGCCCGATATCCTGAACCTCCTGGAGTACAACCTGAGGAAGGCCGGCTTCGGGGTGGTGACGGCAAAGGACGGCCCCGAAGCGCTTGAGCTCACCGCTCAAGAGAGGCCCGACCTGATAATCCTCGATATCATGCTTCCCAACATGGAGGGGACCGAGGTCTTGAAAAGGCTCAAGGCCGACGGGTCGCTCTCTCATATCCCGGTCATAATGCTCACGGCCAAGGGAGAAGAGGTGGACAGGATCCTCGGCCTCGAACTCGGCTGCGAGGACTACATAACGAAGCCCTTCAGCCCGAGGGAGATGATACTGAGGGTAAAGGCCGTTTTGAAGCGGAGGTCCTCCGCGGCTCCGGGCGACACGCTCCGCTTCGGGGAGCTCGGCATAGACCCGGCCAGGCACAGGGTCACGGTCAGGGGAAAAGAGGTCGAGCTTACCTCGACCGAGTTCAGGCTTGTCTCCGCCCTTGCCGCGGCCGGCGGGAGGGTGCTGTCGAGGGACACGCTCCTCGACAGGGCCTGGGGCCGGGACTGCTACGTCACGCCGAGGACCGTGGACACCCACGTAAGGAGGCTCCGGGCCAAGCTCAAGGGCGCGGGCAAGTACATAGAGACCGTCAGGGGCGCGGGCTACAGGTTCTCGGAAGGGTAGGGGATGGAAGAGGTAGCCATACTCAATACCATAGCGAGCGAGATGCAGGTCGGGGTGCTGGTGCTCGACAGGGCGGGCTCGGTCCTCTATGCCAACCCGTTCTTTTCAAACTCTTTTTCCACTGTGGGTGGGGAGAGGGGGGAGGCCAGGGGAAAGCCCGTAGGCGAGCTTATAAGGAACGCCGGACTTTTGAAAGCCATACGCACCTTCGGCTCTGCGGAGCCCCGGTGCTCCGCCGCGAACATAGAGATAAACGAGGGCGAGAGGATCTTTAACGTCCGCATGGTACGCCTCGAGGAGAGCGACAATACACTGCTCTTCATCCGCGACATAACCGAGGAGAAGAGAGTAGAGGCCATAAAGAGGGACTTTGTCGCGAACGTATCCCATGAACTCCGGACCCCGCTTGCCAGCATAAAGGGATATTCCGAGACCCTGCTTGACGGCGGCATGGACGACAGGAAGACCCTTAGGGAGTTCCTCGGGGTGATAGACAGGCACGCCACGCGCATGTCGCGCCTGATAGACGACCTGCTTATTCTCTCCAGGGTCGAGTCGCAGGAGGTCTCCGTGGTCTCCGAGCGGCTCGACATAGGCGAGCTTATCCGCTCCATAGCACCGGGCTTCGAGAAGGAGGCAAGGGACAGGGGTGTCCGCCTCTCGGTGGACCGGGAAGACGGCCTCCCGGACGTCCTGGCCGACAGGGACAGGCTCGAACAGGTGGTGGTCAATCTCCTCGATAACGCCATCAAGTACACGCCCTCGGGCGGGCGGGTCAACGTCAGGGTGCTCGGCGAGGACGGCACCGTAAGGGTGGACGTGGAGGATACGGGCATAGGCATACCGCCCGAGGACATAGCCAGGATATTCGAGCGCTTCTACAGGGTGGACAAGGCCAGGAGCCGGGAGCTCGGGGGCACCGGGCTGGGGCTGGCCATAGTAAAGCACATCGTTCACGGTTTTAACGGCAGGGTCTGGGTGGAGAGCACCCCCGGCGAGGGCTCCACCTTCAGCTTCTCCCTCGCCCCCGCCGCCCCCCCCGCGCCTTAGGCCCACATCAGCGTCCGCAATGCCTGCCACAATACTTAATCGGCCCGTAATGTCAGCGTAACATTCCCGTAACATGCGTGGTGTATCATCGGATCATTAAAGAAACCGATAGAGAAAGGAGGTACTATGTTCGGCCTTATACCGAAAAACAATAACTTCTTCGAGTTCTTCGACCGGGCGGCCAATAACATCCTCGTCGGGGCGAGGTTGCTTACGGAACTCATGGAGGAGGGCGGGGACGTCACCGAGAAGGCGAAGCTCATAAAGGACGTCGAGCACGAGGGTGACAGGATAACCCACGAGACGATGAAAACGCTCAACCAGACCTTCGTGACCCCCATAGACAGGGAGGACATACACGCGCTCATCTCGGGGCTCGACGACGTGATAGACCTTATGGACTCGGTCACGAGCAAGTTCCACCTCTACAGGGTGAGCGAGTTTCCGTCCGAGGCCAGGGAGCTGGGCCGCATACTCTTCAAGTCGGCCGAGGAGACCGTAAGGGCCGTCAGCTACCTCGAGAAGATGGACAAGACCATCCACCACATATGCATAGAGTTGAACAGCCTCGAGAACGAGGCCGACCGCATAACCAGGTCGGCCATAGCGCGGCTCTTCGATGAGGAGAAGGACCCCATAGCGGTCATAAAGTGGAAGGACCTCTTCGAGACCCTCGAGGAAGCGGCCGACAAGTTCGAGGACGTGGCCAACATACTCGAGGGCATAGTGGTGAAGCATGCATGAAAAAGGCCGTGATGCGTTATACGTGATGCGTGATGCGGGAAGGAAAAGATCTTTTACGCATCACGCATCACGCACACGCATCACGGGTATTTATAATGGTTGACCCGTTAGTCCTTATAGTACTAGTCGTCGTGGCGGCGCTGCTCTTCGACTTCGCAAACGGGTGGAACGACGCGGCCAACGCGATCGCGACCGTGGTTTCGACGAGGGTCCTCTCGCCGCTGGCCGCCGTCCTTCTGGCCGGCGGGCTCAACTTCGTCGGCGCATACCTCTCCACAAAGGTCGCCAAGACCATAGGTGGAAGCCTCGTGGACCCGACAATGATAAGCATGACGGTAATACTCGCCGCCATGCTCGGGGCCTTCCTCTGGACCTTCATGATGACCAGGGTGGGCATGCCCATAAGCGGCTCCCACTCGCTCATAGGGGGGCTCCTCGGAGCGGTCGTATTCGCCAAGGGCTTTTCCGTCTTGAAGATGGGGGGGGTCTACAAGGTCTTGACCGCGCTCCTCCTCTCCCCGATATTCGGCCTTGGCGTGGGCTTCCTGTTTATGGTGCTTATCATGCATCTCTGCAAGAACGTGGCCCCCTCCATCGTGAACAAGTACTTCGGCAAGCTCCAGCTCATCTCCGTCAGCTTTATGGCCCTTAGCCACGGCACCAACGACGCGCAGAAGGTTATGGGCATAATCACGATGGCGCTCTTAAGCGGCGGTTTTATAGACACCCTCGAGGTCCCGTTCTGGGTCATAACCGCGTGCGCGCTCATGATGGGACTTGGTACGGCTACCGGCGGGTGGCGCGTTATAAAGACGCTCGGGCTGCAACTCTCGAAGATAAAGCCGGTCCACGGCTTCGCCGCCGAGAGCGCGGCCTCGGTGGTCCTCCTCTCGGCCGCCAGCATGGGCGCCCCGGTCAGCACCACCCACGTCATAACGTCGTGCATCATGGGCGTGGGCTCGACGAGGAGGCTCTCGGCCGTAAGGTGGGGCATAGGCAAGAAGATACTCTACGCCTGGGTGCTGACGCTCCCGGCATGTGCTATAATGGCGGGGGCCATCTACCATGCACTTAAACTCGTCTTAGGCGCGTAGTCTCGCCGTGAACGCCCATGCCTGCAATAGAGGTAAAAGAGCTTACCAAGAACTACGACGGCGTAGAGGCCGTTAAGGGGGTCTCCTTCGAGGTAGAGGAGGGGGAGACCTTCGGCTTCCTCGGCCCCAACGGCGCCGGCAAGACCACCACCATAAACGTCCTCTGCACGCTCCTCTCCCCGAGCTCCGGCACGGCCGCGGTCAACGGACACGACTGCCTTGCCCAACCCCAGAAAGTACGCTCCTCCATAGGGCTCGTCTTCCAGGAGGTCACCCTCGATAACGAGCTAACCGCCTACGAAAACCTGAAGTTCCACGGCTACATGTACAATATGGAAAGAAGGCTCCTCGAGGAGAGGATACAGGAGATGCTCGACGTGGTGGGGCTCGGGGAGAGGCGGGACGATATCGTCAAGACCTTCTCCGGGGGGATGAAGAGGAGGCTTGAGGTCGCGCGCGGCCTCCTGCACAGGCCGAAGGTCCTTTTCCTGGACGAGCCCACGCTCGGGCTCGACCCCCAGACCCGGAGCCACGTCTGGGAGTTCATAAGCGGGCTGAAGGAGAGAAATGGCAACACGGTCTTCATGACCACGCACTACATGGAGGAGGCCGAGGCGTGCGACCGTATAGCCATAATAGACCACGGCCGCATAATAGCGTGCGCGAGCCCCGAGGAGCTTAAAAGCTCCATAGAGGGGGACACCATATACCTCCGGACCGACGACGACGAGAAGGCCGGAAGAGAGATAAAGGAAAAGTTCGGGGTCGAAGCGAAAAAACTCAAGGCAGGGCTCGCGCTCGTCGTGGAGGGGGGAGAAAAGTTCATCCCGAAACTCTTCAGTGGCCTTACCACCGGGATAGTAGCGGTTAACCTGAAGAGGCCGACCCTCGACGACGTGTTCCTGCATCTTACGGGCAGGGAGATACGGGACGCTTCGACTCAGCGGCGATAGGGGACGGGGGGGGGAGGGGGGGGGTAGCCTCCTCCGGGCGGGCGGTCAGTCGAGCCTGTAGATATAGTACTTGCCGTTATCGAACAGGAGTGGGTAACCGGAGTTAAGTTCGTAGCCGGAAAGGAGGTAATTCACATCATACTCTTTCTCTATTAGCGATACCTCGGGGCGTATGTCCTCTTTTTTTTCTAACTTCGGATGGATTCCGATGGTGAGCCCGATCCTTTTTTTCCATTCGACCGCATAATCTTTGCTGTACACCACGTGACCTCCGTCCTTATAGGTGATAAGTACGGGTCTGTTGCAGGTCAACCTTAAAGGGGTGTTCAGGGGGCTCAACGGGGAGGTTAGAAAAACGGCGTTTTCAGCGGTATTTTCCTTTATCCAGGCGCAGGCTTCGATGAGGGGCGCGTTATTAAAGTATGAGGGGTATATGCTGAACCGCGGGATGGATATTGCCATGCCGACGAGCAACAAGGCGTAAAAACTCAGACCCGGGCCGTCTTCCGTAAGGAACTCCTTTCTCCGCGCGATCGTTAAAGCGAGCAGCAACGCCAGGCAAATCGTTACGGCCAGTTCGGGAAAGAGTATGGACGCCTCCCCGTACTTTAAGAGAAGCGGCATTGATATCGCAAGCGAGGTACAGAAGATGAGTATAGGGAGATGGTTCCTCTTGAGAACTTCGTGCTCGCTCGATGCGAACAGGCGGTACTTCCTTTTTACCCACAAGAAAAGGAACGTATGGAAAAAAGGCAGCGAGACTGCCTCTGTGAGGTCTATATGTCCTGTGGCGGGATAATAGAGTGGTAATGCCATGGGTAGTAACGTTCCTGCCAGAGAGAAGTTGTAGAGGATATCTCCGGGTTTCTTTTTTGCGTGTTCATATGCATAGTGGAAGAATAGCAATGCGGCGAATATTTTCCATAAGAGCAACCCCCTGGCAGGGCGTAACTCAGCAAAAAGGTGCATCTTGAGGATATCGACGCTTATGAAGGAAAATACCAACAGAAACAGGGGAATGAGGAATAGTGCCGTACAGTATCTTTTCTTGACGGTGTTTTCAGTAAGCCCCCCAAGTTCCAGACGGCTTATCATGAAAATAGTGGCGCTGGAAAACAACAGCGTAAAAGCAAGCGGGGGCCAGGAGGTAACGAAGATATAGGGGTCTCTCTCACGTATAATACCTTCCCACTCGGGGTCGATAAACTCGAAAGGCCCGAGTGCCGATAGATCGGAATTGAGTACCAGGAAGGCCAGGAAGAGAACGGGCACCGATGCAAGGAGCAGACACTGCCTGTCAAGGGCCCTCTTTTTATAAGAGCGTGAGAGGATGTCCATGTAGAGGAAAATGATGAACGGCAGGGAACTCAGGACGTGTACCAGCATTCCGATGCCGAGGGGGACGGTCGACAGGGTTTTTTTGTTGTTGAAAAACAAGCTCAGGAATAACAGGTTGAGAGACAGGCCCATGACACCCGGGGTGAGGTAGGGGTTCATGGTAGGTGTGGCAGTCCCGTTGATGTCGATACCACTCATGAATAGCAATATCGAAAAGATGCTGAACTTTTTGTCGCCGGTGAAGTAAAATGCTATTTTGTATATTGAGTAGAAGTAGATGAACCTGACAGCCGCCGAGAGCAGAAAGAGGGCCGAAAAGATGTCGGTGTTCAGCAGGCCCATGAGAAGGATTATAAGCTCGTCAAAGATCGTATTAGCGAGCAGGTCGAAACTCAGTACGTGCTCGTTCGGGAACAGTATCGGGTTCAACCGGCGGTATATCGCGGGGATGTAGAAGTTGTGGTCATTAACGAATAGCGTATATCCGGGATATGCCACAAGGGAAAACAAAGTCAGGGCGGATACTGCGGGTAACGGCAGATTTTTCCAGGCTTTTTTCTCGGTGGACGGATGGTTGACCATGAAGGCTTTTCCCTGAGTTTTAAAAAGGGTATAATCCCGGGTAGTGCATACGCGTGTTTCGGGCCGAAGGCGACGTCAAGTGATTATAGGGGAAAATTCGGGGGTTATCAAGTGGATATCCGTTCAGAGAGCATGTCCATGGTAGGCGGCTGCCGGAAGGCCGTGGCGCGGATGTGGAGTCTGCTGTGGCTCAACCGGACGGGAACTAAAAAGTAAAAAGGGAAAGGGAAGGATGTTTTCATACAGGGCCGTATACGTTATAGTCTTGCGCGAGTTCAAGCGGTTCTTCCGCCAGAGGGGGAGGCTCCTTACCACGCTGGCAAGACCGCTCCTCTGGCTCCTCATACTCGGCCCGGGCTTCGCGCAGATAGTCCAGACGCGGCCCGGCGTGGACTACATACAGTTCATCCTGCCCGGGATAGTGGGCATGACCATACTCTTCAGTTCCATATTCTCCACCATGTCGGTCGTCTGGGACCGGGAATTCGGTTTCATGCGCGAGATGCTGGTCTCTCCGGTCTCGCGTGTCACCATAGTCCTGGGCAAACTCATGGGGGGCACGACGCTCTCGGTCTTCCAGGGCACGGCACTTCTCGCCGTAGCGCCCTTTCTGGGCATAAGGTTCGGCGTCGGCGACTTCGTTGTGATGGTGCTCTTGATATTCATGGTGTCGCTGGCCATAACCTCCATGGGGCTCCTCATAGCCGCGCACCTCTCTTCCCTCGAGGGCTTTAACGTCATAATGAACTTCATAGTGCTGCCGATGTTCTTCCTGAGCGGCGCGCTCTACCCGGTAGACGCGCTTCCGTGGGGGCTCCGCTATCTGAGCATGATAAACCCGCTCTCCTACGGGATAGACTCCTTCAAGCACGTGCTCCTTCCCCCGGACACCATGCTCGGAGCGGAATTCAGCCTGCCACTCGACATCTTTGTCGTTTCCACCTTCTCCGTCATCATGACGCTCCTTGCGGCGCGTGCTTTCGAGAGGAGGGATTAGGTGGGAGTCCTCCGTGTCGTGGCCACCCCCATAGGGAACATGGAAGATATTACCCTCCGGGCCTTGAGGGTCCTGAAGGAGTCTGATCTCATAGCCGCCGAGGATACGAGAAGGACGAGAAAACTCCTCAGCCACTACGGCATATCCACTCCCCTTACCAGTTACTTCGAGCATAACGAGAGGGCGAAGGCCCCGAGGATAGTAAAGAAGCTCAAGGAGGGAAGCGACGTGGCGCTCGTCTCCGACGCCGGCACCCCGGGTATATCCGATCCGGGTTACAGGCTGGTGAGGCTGGCGCTGGAGGAGGGCGTACGCGTGGAGGCCGTGCCCGGTCCTTCGGCCCTTACCGCCGTCTTGAGCGTGGCCGGGCTTCCCATCGACGAGTTCACCTTCAAGGGGTTCGTACCGTCCGCGGCCGGGCGGCGGAAGAAGTTCCTGCTCGGACTCAGGGGGACCGGCTCAACCGTCGTCCTCTACGAGTCGGCCCGAAGGCTCAAGGCCACGCTCGCCGAGATAGGGAGCGTGCTCGGAGACGTAGAGGTGGTCGTGGCTCGCGAGATGACCAAGCTCCATGAGGAACTCGTAAGGGGCAGGGCGGAGGAGGTGGCGGGGCTCATGAAGGGGCGGACGCTTAAAGGAGAGGTAACGCTCGTAGTGAGGACGGAAAAGGTCGAGATTGAAGCGGAGGACGCGGCTGGCGAGATAAGGAAGCTGCTCGACGAGGGCTTTACCTTGAAGGACGCGGTAAAGGCGGTTACGGCCGGATCCGGCCTTCCGAAAAGTGTCGTCTATAAAGAGGCGCTCGGGGTAAAGAAGGGCGGTTAACGCATAAGGACGGTAACGGGAGGTTGCAATGAAAAAGATTCTGATGGGTATCGTAATAGGCGTCGTGCTCTTCGCCCTCTTTCTCTACTTCGGCGGCTCCGAGTACGTGAAGGATTTCGGCAGGAAGACCGAGGAGAGCGGGGAGAAGCTGGAGGTATACGAAAAGGAGTTCCGCGAGTCCGCCGAAAAGGCGAAGGAAACGCTCGTGGAGACGGGAGAGAAGGCCAGAGAGACGTTCGATAAGTCCAGGGAAAAGGCCAGAGAGACGTTCGATAAGGCTAAAGAGACGGTAAAGGAGTACGTGCCGGAAGATGAAGAGGATGAGGCTGAAGAGTAGCGCGCGATTTACTTCGCGTCGTCGTCCCCCTCTCCCCTGACCTTGAAGATGAAGTCCACGCTTATGGTTTTGGTCCCGAAGTATAGTTCTTTTATCACCAGTACGACCTGGGTGGCGCTCTTATCTATGGGCCGGAACAGGATGAACTTCGATACCCCCCTGCGCGGCTCCAGCTTGGTGTTCAAGTCGTAGAACCTGCCTTTGAGCTCCCGAAGCTCTTTCTGCGCGGCGATCCAGTCATCCCCGTGCATCACTATGTCGAAAAGGTCGGTATAGTCGAGCGGCTTGTTGTAGTCCATGACGTTGGACATGAGAGAGGTGTGGTTGGGGTTGTAGATGACCCGCTCACCCGACCCGTTCTCGATCTCCATCTCGAAGACGACGTAGTCCTTGGTGAGGAGGTCGTTTATGATGGGGAAGCCGGTATCGCCGTCCGCGGCGTTTATGGGGCTGACCGATATCTTAATCTCTTCGGACTCGAATATGCTCGCCTTCTCCGTCTGGTGGTAGCCGACCGTGACGTGTTTCGCGGGCTCGATATGGAGCGGCCCTTTATGGGGGATTATAGAGCCGCACCCCGAGACGAGCAGGGCTGTAATGAGGGCCGCGGTCGGTTTAATAGCGGTACTGTATGGAAAAGTCGTCGAACTCACCCGTGTATTCCTCCCATCTCGTATTCATGCCCGTCACTCTCGCCCCCTGGGGGCCCTTGCGGCACCACTCCACGACGTCTTTTACGGAACCTTCCTCCCCCTCGATGAGCGCCTCGACCGTGCCGTCCGGGTTGTTCCTGACCCAACCGGTCACACCGTGGCGGTTGGCCGTCTCGGCGGTGCGGGCCCTGAAAAACACCCCCTGCACCAGACCCTCCACCAGGAGGTGCGCCCGCGCCTTCTTCATGGCGCTAACGCTACCATAATTCATCTTGAAGGGCAAGCCTCTTGCCTTTGGTTTGACGCGGTAGTAAGATGGTCCGTATGGGAGATGTGACCGTAATAGGCGGAGGCCTTGCCGGGTGCGAGGCCGCCTACCGCGTGGCGAGGCTCGGGGGGAAGGCGACCCTCTATGAGATGAAGCCCCGGCGTTTCTCTCCGGCGCATAAGCTCGACGGGCTCGCGGAACTCGTCTGCAGCAACTCGCTCAAGTCCGTCTCGCTGGAGAACTCCTCGGGGCTCTTGAAGGAAGAGATGCGGCGGCTCGGCTCTATCGTCGTGGAGGCGGCCGAGGCAACGAGCGTACCTGCCGGCAAGGCCCTTGCCGTGGACAGGGAAGCCTTCTCAGCCTACATAACTAAGGCCCTCACCGACGCCGGAGTGGAGCTCCGGAGGGAGGAGGTGACGGCCCTCCCGCCTTCAAGGCCCCTTGTGATAGCCACGGGCCCCCTTACCTCGGACGGACTCGCTGCGGAGCTAAAAGGTTTTCTCGGGTCGGGCAACCTCTACTTCTACGACGCCATAGCCCCGATAATCTATAAGGATTCGATAAACTTCGATGTCGCGTTCATGGGCTCTCGCTACGGCAAGGGAGGGGACGACTACGTAAACTGCCCCATGACCGGGGAGGAGTACCATAGTTTCGTGGAAGAGCTTACCGGCGCGGAGAGGGTGGCGCTCCGGGCGTTCGAGAAGATACCGTTTTTCGAAGGCTGCATGCCGGTTGAGACCATGGCCGATAGGGGTCTGAAAACTCTTTCGTTCGGCCCGATGAAGCCCGTGGGTTTTACCGACCCCCGGACCGGCCGCAGGCCTGCGGCCATAGTGCAACTGAGGAGGGAGAACAGCGCCGACAGCCTTTATAATATGGTGGGTTTTCAGACCAGGCTCACCCACCCGGAGCAGAAGAGGGTCTTTAGCCTTATTCCGGGGCTAGAGCGTGCGAGCTTCGCGCGGCTCGGCAGCATCCACAGGAACTCCTATATCGACTCACCGAACCTTCTCCTGCCGACCCTGCAGCTGAAGGGGGAGCCTTCGGTGTTCTTCGCCGGCCAGCTTACTGGGGTTGAGGGCTACTGCGAGTCGGCGGTGAGCGGTATAATCGCCGGGATAAACGCCTGGAAACTTTCCTCCGGCAGGGAGCCGGTCTTCCCGCCGCCCGTGACCATGACCGGGGCGCTCCTCAGGTATATTACGGAGCCTGTTGCCGGGAAGGGTGCCTTCCAGCCCATGAACGCCAACTTCGGCCTCCTGAGCCGCTGGGGGAGGGGGGAGGGGGGGAAGGGGGGGGAAGAAAGGAAAAAGGGGAAAGAAAGGGAGAAAGGGAAAAATGGAAAAGAAAGGAAAAGAAAGGCGAAGGAAGAAGCGGTCGAGCGCGCCCTTTCGGGGCTTTCCGCCTGGATGGACGACGCTGGGAATTGTAAATAAGACTTGCAACTCATAGAGGGATTTGGTAAATTTATCACCTATGAGCAGAAGGAAGGAAGTTCTTGTCAAGAGCCTGCAGGACACCAACGAGCGCGTGCGGGCCGTTGCCGCCGAGGCGTTGGAGAGGCTCGAGACCAGGGCCAGGGTTGCGGACCTGGTAAAACTTATCGAGACCGGCGGCAAGCTCGAAAAGCTCCGGGGCATATACGCGGTCGGTAGCTTGAGGGGCAAGGAGATAACCGATCTCCTTATCAAGGCCATGACCGACGAGGTGGAGGACGTGAGGGCCGCGGCCGTCAGGGTGCTCGGGACCTTCGCCGACAGCAGCGTGCTTCCGCACCTGATAGAGAGGTTGAAGGACGAGAGCCCCATAGTGGAGAGGGTGGCCATAGAGGCGCTCGGGAACTACAGGGACCCGCAGCTTCTGGGGCCGCTCATGCAGATGCTCAAGAGCAAGGACGCCGGGGTCGTGGAGAGGGCCATAGACGTGGTCGGCAGGAGCGGGGACAAGAGGGCCGAGGAGGCCATGGCCTACTTCGCCGTAAAGGGCAATCTGGACATGAGGTGCCTTGCGATAAAGTCCCTCGGTGTAATGGAGGGGTGAGTAAGGGAAGGTAAAAGTAAAAAGGCAAAACCAAAAAGTCAAAAGTCCCGCCACTTGTGTGGCGGGACTTTTTTTGTGCCCTTTCTTGCGCGCTAACGGTCGGGCCGGACGCTACTTGCTTGCCTCCTGCTCGAAGAACTCGCCCATATCCACGTTCATGTACAGCGGGTCGACGGGCGCCGTTATGACAAGAGGGGGGTCCTTCTTCTCGGAAAGGTCCACCTCGAAGGGGCTGTCTATCTTTTTGCCCTCGGGGTCGAAGATTACTTTTATCATCGGGGTGTCGTGCTTCTCCGGCTCCACCTTCGTCACCACGCCTATCTCGTTCGTCGAGAGCCTGACCATGGTGCCTACCGGGTAGAGCCCCATCATCTGCTCGAAGGAGCTTACCACGTCCGGGTCGAAGTGTTTCCCGGCGAGCCCCTTTATCATCCTTACGGCCTCGACCGGCTGGTAGGGTTTCTGGTATACCCTGAGTGTGGTGAGAGCGTCGTAGGCGTCCGCCACGCTTACGATGAGGCTCAGGGGATGGATGCTCGTGCCGGTTTCGGTGGTGGGGTAGCCGGAGCGGTCATAACGTATGTGATGCTCGTATATTATGCGGCTGGTCTCCTCGGGGATGCCCTCCATCTCCTTGCTTATCTTGTTGCCGAGCACGGGGTGCTCCTTGACCTTCTCCCATTCGTCCGAGCTGAGCCCCCCGGGCTTTCTTATGATATCCTCGGAAACCCCGGTCTTGCCGACGTCGTGCAGGAGCGACCCTACGCCCAGCTTGTGCATGTCCTCTTTGTCGAGCCCCATGAACTTTCCGATAGCCATGGAGATGATGCTTACGTTCACCGAGTGGTTGTAGAGGTAGTCGTCGTAGTTCTTTATCATGCTGAGCCCGACCATTGCGTTCGGGTCGCTAAGGATCTTATCCGACATCTCATCGGCGATGCCCTTGACCTCCTCGGACTTGGGTATCCTGCCCATCCGTATCTCGCCCATTACGTCCTTGACGGTCTTCAC
Source organism: Thermodesulfobacteriota bacterium (assembly GCA_036482575.1). Taxonomy (NCBI): domain Bacteria; kingdom Pseudomonadati; phylum Thermodesulfobacteriota; species Thermodesulfobacteriota bacterium. The sequence goes on along the minus strand of JAZGJJ010000186.1, from coordinate 4,432 downwards.
CGCGTCGTTATAGACCTCTATGGGGGTCCGCTCCAGCGACTGCACGGTTATGTGGGTGACGCCTTTTTTCTCTAGTTCTCCCTGCAGTTCCGGTCCCGGCGGGGCGTCTTCCGAACTCAGCAGGTCGAAGAGGGCAGAGAGCTCTTTTTCGACGACACCCTTGTCGAAGATAACGGCCTCAACGCCCCTGGCCTTCAGGTGCTCGATCAGGTCCTCGTAGGTCTTCTTCGCGTCGGCTACGGGCACGTCGTTCAGTACGAGCGCTTCGTCCACGAGGCATATCGAGAGCTTGCTCTTGTCCTTCATGTGGTCGGCGATGGTCTGGGCGCACTTCTTGACGGGCGCGGCCACCGAGGGGTGTCCCGGGGGATAGAGCTTCTTGCTGTGCAGCGCCGCGTTCAGGCTCTTGAGTATCTGCTCTTTGTCGTCGGAGATCATTTCTCCTCTCTCCCTTCGAGTATCCTTTTACAGGTGTTGTACAGCGCCCCCTTGGCGCTTCCCGAAAACTTCTTTATGGCGTCAATCGCCTCCGGCGTGCCTATCCTGCCAAGCGAGGTGACCACGAGTTGGAGGAGGTCGTCGGGCGTCTTCTTGCCGAACCATCCCCTGTTTAAAACGAGAGAGGACAGGTGTTCTACGGACTTATCGTCCCCGATGATGCCGAGCGCTTTTATGGCCTCCTTCCGGATGTCTACATTTTCCGAAAGTGGGTCTTTCATGGTGGCTATCTCGCCTATCTCGTCCACCGCGGAACTCTCCTTGCGCATGGCGAGCGATATTATGGCCTGCCCCTGCAGCGCGTGCTCTCCTTCCCTTAGCGCGTCAAAGAGTATCTCCAGGCTCCGGGTCGAAGATATCATCCCGATAGCCTTCAGCACTTCCTTCCTTACCCGGATGTCCTCGTGTCCGTACGCCTCCTCGAGCGCGCCCATGGACTGGACCGAGCCTATCTCGCCGAGTAGCGCCGCCATGAACCTGATGGTAATCCAGTCCCCGCTGCCGAGCTTGGCCTCTACCCTCCCGCGGATGCTCTCGCCGAGTTGTACCAGCGTATCGTGTATGGGGCGCCTGGTCTGGAAGTCGTGTGTCTCGATGAGCGTACCGAGCAGCGGGTCTACCGCATCTTCTCCGATACCGACGAGTATGCCCTGGACCGCGGCGCACTCCGCCGCCTCCACCGTCCCCATCTTCTGAATGAGGTGCCGTATTAACTCCGGGCCGGTGAGCTGGAAGAAGCACTCATGGGCCTTGCCCCTTATTTCGTCTGGTTGGCCGGAGGCCACCTGGGAATCCACGAAGAACTGTTTTATGACGGGGTACGCTTCGTTGAACCGCCCGGCGGAGAGGAGAGAGCCGGCCCTCTCGCTGAGGCGTGAGGCCAGGTCGTTATACTTGAGCGCGTCCGTCTCGGCTTTGAGGCGTTCGAGGAGTTCGCCGAGAGGTTCTTCCTCGGGCTGCCCCTCCACGGGCCGGGGCTCTTCGGTCTCTTCGACCTCGGCCCCGAGCTCCTCTTCCTCCTCCGCTTCTTCCGCCATCTTGAGGAGGTCTTCGTAGCGCGTCTCGTTCAGTAGTATGCCCCGCACCTTTTTCTTCGCGAAGATCTTTTCGGCCCCGCCTTCGGCGATGACATCTCCGGCGTCGGCGTTAATGACGGATATAAAGACATTCAGGTCGTCGAGCGTTATCTCCGGGGTGAAAGAGAGGACGCTTATGCGTCTCAGGAAGAACTGCTTGGCAAAGGCCGCCACGGGTTCGCTGGCCGAGGTTATGGGCTTGTCGTTCGCGTAAAAACCTTTCTGGTCCACCTTCCACTTTATCTCCCCCACCTCCTCGGTGGCCTGTTTGAAAAGCGAGAGGCAGTCGCCGAGGATGGCATCCAGGTTGGGATGTCCCTTGGGGTAGAAGTTAAGTGTCTTGACAGCCTTATTCAGTTCAACTAATATGTTCTTATGGTCTACGGGCATGTTAGGTCCTGCAAGGGGGCTTTATGTATAAGGTCCGTTCCGGCGGCTCAGGTTATGCGGCCCCGAGCGGCGCCCCCGCGTTATCGGTAATCCGTCTCGTATCCACCCTCTGGCGTTGTTTTTGCGTGTCACACATCATAACAAAAATCCTTTGTTTGTCAATATATAACATCAGGTGAGGGTAAGCGTTGGCAAAGGCCAGGTCAGTCTATAACTGCCAGTCCTGCGGCCACTCGTCCCACAAATGGCTGGGCAGGTGTCCGGAGTGCAACTCCTGGAATACGTTCGTCGAGGAGAGGGTATTCCAGGACGGGAAGAGGCGGGGGCTTGCGGCCGTCGGCAGCGGGGCCGTCCCGAGCCCCATATCCTCCCTGTCCTCGGCCGAGGAGGACAGGCTCTCCACCGGAGTGGGAGAGCTCGACAGGGTGCTCGGCGGCGGGATGGTCCTGGGCTCCGCGACACTCATAGGGGGGGACCCGGGGATAGGGAAGTCCACACTGCTTTTGCAGGCCATGGCCGGGGTTGTCGCCGGGGGCCGTAAGGTGCTCTACGTGTCCGGGGAGGAGTCGCCGCGCCAGATAAGGCTCAGGGCCGGGCGTCTCGGCATATCCTCGGAAAACCTCCTTGTCTGGTCGGAAACGGGTGTAGAGCGGGTCATGGAGACCGTAAAGGCTACCGCTCCCGCCGTGGTCGTCATAGATTCGGTGCAGACGCTCTTTACCGAGGCCCTTGAGTCCTCGCCGGGCAGCGTGAGCCAGGTACGCGAGGTCTCGTTCAGGCTTATAGCGACCTGCAAGGCCCTCGATATACCGCTCTTTCTGGTAGGGCATGTCACCAAGGACGGCTCCATTGCCGGCCCCCGGGTCCTGGAGCACATGGTCGATACGGTGCTCTACTTCGAGGGGGACGCCTCGCACGTCTACAGGGTCTTGAGGGCGGTTAAGAACCGCTACGGCTCGGTCATGGAGATAGGGGTGTTCGAGATGTGCGAGGAGGGGCTCCGGGAGGTGCTGAACCCCTCGGAGGTCTTCCTTGCCGAGAGGCCGGTAGGGGCCTCGGGCAGCTGCGTGGTATCGAGCCTCGAGGGGACCAGGACCATACTGGTCGAGGTCCAGGCGCTCGTATCTCCCGCGCTTTTCGGGGTGCCGAGGAGGACGGTGGTGGGGGTGGACTACAACAGGGTGCTCCTCCTTGCCGCCGTACTTGAAAAAAAGGCGGGTATAACGCTCGCCAACCATGATATATTCCTTAAGGTAGCGGGCGGCATACGGCTTGACGAGCCCTCGATAGACCTCGGGGTGGTCGTCTCCCTTACCTCCAACTTCCTCGACAAGGCCGTGGACCAGAGGGCCGTCGTGTTCGGTGAGGTGGGGCTTGCCGGTGAGGTAAGGGCTATAATGCACGTTCTGCCGAGGATAAAGGAGGCCGAAAAACTCGGCTTCACAAAGTGCGTACTCCCCAGGGGCAACCTGAAGGGGCTCGGGAAGGCGGGGACCATGGAGCTTATCGGGGTTTCGACCGTAAAAGAGGCGATAGATGCGCTCTTCGAGTAACAGGCGCGCGCGCGCGGGCCGGATAGCGAAGTTCTTTTTACCCCTTCTTGCCTGTGTCCTTATATATCCGCATGTCGCCGCTGCGGCCGCGGCCGCGGAGTCCTCTCAGGAGAGGCCCGAGATGACCGGGGAGGGGCAGTTCAACTACGCCGGTTTCCTCGGCGAGAGGGGCGACTATACCAGGGCGGCCAGGGAGTTCGCGAGGGTCATAGAGGAGTTCCCCGCAAGCCCGCTCGTCCCCGAGGCGCAGTTCCGCATGGCCGAGGCCTACATGGATGCCGGCCTCTACAAAGAGGCCGCGGACCAGTTCCGGCAGTTTCTGAAGAACTTTAAGGCGAGCCCGCTCGCGGATGAGGCCGGGCTAAAGCTCCTCAGGGCGGAGAAGGCGCATGAGGAGGAGCTAAAGGAGCGTGCTTCCGCCTCCCCCCCGTCCCCCACCCCCTCCGCCCCCTCCGCCCCCCCGGAGCTCCCGGTCGTGAAGCTCGAGCCCCGGCCCGGGATGAGGGCCGTGCAGGTGATGATGTTCGAGGGGAAGAGCTACTCGGAGTTGGACGGGGAGCTTGAGAGGCTCAGGCGCGCGGGAGTGGATACGGTCATAGTGAGGGTCTTTAGCAACCCCGGGGACAGGATATACCGCTTCGCCCGTCCCGCGAGCAAGGTGGGCGTATACTTCAATACCACTCACGCGCCGGTCGTCGACGACATACTGGGAAGGGTCCTGTCCATAGCCCACAAAAAGGATTTGAAAGTGTTTGCGTGGATGACGACCCGTTACGCGGACTACGGTCTCGAAAGCAGGAAGGATTTAGCGTGCAAGGGCTATGACCTGGCCGAGCGGCGGGTGGTTAGGTGCAAGGGGCTGGACCTCTTTAACGACGAGGCGGTCAGGCATCTGGAGGGTCTCTACCGCGACCT